>DATJDP010000018.1:0-30209 GCA_035497355.1 Flavipsychrobacter sp. | reverse complement strand
CGGGAAGATTATGAAAGGCAACCGTATAATCAATGGAAAGATTTTCCAATATTTTACTTTCCATTACGGCTCGTGCACCCCACCCGTTTTCTTCTGCCGGCTGAAACAAAAGAACGGCATTTCCTTGGTCCAGACGGTTATCGGCAAAGTATTGGGCAAGGCCAAACATCACTGCGCTGTGTCCGTCATGCCCGCACTTATGCGAAACCTTCTCATTCGTTGAAACATAAGGCCCTGTTATCGTTTCCTCAATCGGCAACGCATCCATATCCGCACGAAAGAGGATGTTCTTCCCTTTTCTCTCACCATAAAAAACGACAAGGATTCCGGTTGCAGCCACTGTTTTTATATCGTCAGGAGCAAGGGCTTTTAGCTTTTGAAAAAGGTAGCGATGTGTTTCTTTTTCCTGTTGCGATACTTCAGGATGCTGGTGTAAATAGTGACGAAGTTCAATGCAATCATTAAGGCTCATACAAGTGAATTTACGAAGCACCCATAAATTTTATGTTTCGATTCCCATGTATCGTAAATCTTCACTCGTATCTTGCGTTACAATCAGTATTTTAGCCGCCCAAAATCCGCCTCTTAATGAAGTTATTAGAAAATAAAGTGGCCCTTATCACCGGAGCCAGTCGCGGCATCGGAGAAGCAATCGCCATTAAATTTGCCCAACAGGGCGCCAATATTGCTTTCACCTATCTTTCTTCAGACGAACGCGCTAAAGCGCTCGAGGAAAAACTCGCCGGCTTTGGAGTAAAGGCAAAGGCCTACAAATCGGACGCCGGCGACTACGCTGCTACCGAACAGCTTGCTGCTGAAGTAATTAAAGAATTCGGCACTATTGATATCTGTGTAAATAACGCTGGCATTTCAAGAGATAACCTGCTCCTTCGCCTTACCCCCGAGCAATGGGACGAGGTGATGCAGGCGAATCTGAAATCTGTCTATAACCTTACCCGGCAGGTGATCAAGCCAATGATGAAGGCGCGCTCAGGAAGCATTATCAACCTCAGCTCCATTGTTGGTATGAAAGGCAATCCGGGGCAAAGCAGCTATGCAGCTTCCAAAGCCGGTATTATTGGCTTTACCAAATCTATAGCTCAGGAAATCGGTAGCCGCAACATTCGGGTGAATGCTATAGCTCCTGGCTTCGTAGAAACAGATATGACGCATTATCTGAAGGATGGCGGTGCAGAAAAGTGGTTTGAAAAAATACCACTGCAACGTTTCGGAAGGCCGGAAGAAATTGCGGACGTAGCATTATTCCTGGCTTCTGATATGAGTAGCTATATCACTGGACAGGTATTGAGCGCCTGTGGCGGGATGAACACGTAGGAACTGGATTGAAAATTGAGAATTGGGGGATTGAGGATTGGAGATTGAAACTATAATGAATATTAATTTGACCTTTGTCCGACTTTTGTCTTTTTGACTTTCGACTTTATACTTTTAACTAATTTTGCCTTTTTAAAAACCTTTAAATGCAGAAAATACATGCTGCTATTACAGCAGTAGGCGGATACGTTCCTGACTACAGATTGACGAACGCAGAGCTGGAGACGATGGTAGACACATCTGACGAATGGATAACGAGCCGCACCGGCATAAAAGAACGCCGTATTCTGAAAGGTGAAGGGAAAGGATCTTCAGACATTGCTGTAGAAGCAGTAAAAAATTTACTTGAAAAGCGTGGAATCGGGCCCGAAGAAATAGAACTCGTGATCTGCGCTACTACTACACCCGATTTTCAGTTTCCTGCAACCGCAAATGTTATATCAGATAAAGCAGGCATGAAAAATGCATTTGGCTTCGACGTGAGCGCAGCCTGCAGCGGCTTTTTATATGCACTCACTACCGGCTCCCAATTCATAGAAAGCGGTCGGTATAAAAAAGTGCTGGTGATAGGGGTAGACAAAATGAGTTCTATCATGAACTATGAAGACCGCGCTACATGTATCATCTTTGGCGATGGGGGCGGTTGTGTGCTGCTTGAGCCAAGCACAGATGGCAGTGGCATCATAGATTCCGTACTGCGCAGCGACGGAGCAGGACGAGTATTTTTGCATCAGAAAGCGGGCGGATCTGTAAAGCCTGCAACGGTAGAAACGGTAATGAATAAAGAGCATTTCGTTTACCAGGAAGGCCAAACGGTATTCAAGTTTGCGGTAAAAAACATGGCTGATGTGGCTGCAGAGATCATGGAGCGCAATGAACTCAAGGGTGAAGACATTGCCTGGCTCGTGCCCCATCAGGCAAATAAAAGAATAATTGCGGCTACTTATGAGCGCATGGATCTGCCGGAAGAAAAAGTAATGATCAATATTGAACGATACGGCAATACTACCAACGGTACATTACCGCTTTGCCTGTGGGAGTGGGAAAACAAATTAAAGAAAGGCGACAACATCATTCTCGCTGCCTTTGGCGGCGGCTTCACCTGGGGCGCCACCTATATTAAATGGGCGTATGACGGTGACAGTAAATAAAACAAATGAAGAAATGAAAACAAAAAAGAGCAATCGTTAAGGGTTGCTCTTTTTTAGTTGTGCCTGTTGCATTTCTATTATTTTATGATCACCTTCCTTGTTGTTTGCATTTCGTTGTCAGCCACGACTATAAAGTAAATACCTTTTGGAAGAGCGGATAAGTCAATGTCTTTTCTAAATACTTTCTCAACGCCTTTCACCTCTTGGTTTATAACTACGGTTCCCATTATATTTGTCACCTTTAGGGTGACAGTGCCTATGCGCTTTTCAGATGTAAAAATTATTTCAAACTTTCCTGTGCTTGGATTCGGATAAACCTTAACGCCGTAACTTTCTTTATCACTAATAGGCGCCACTTTCAATCCTCCGCAACCGGTTACGGCACCGCCTGTATCAATTTGGGCAAAAGTGACTGACGACAGAGACAATGGTAAGGTATCAGCCATCACACCTGGAAGCGCCGATTCTGAAACTATCAGTGTATCTTCTAAAGATTGAGATAGGATTGAGGCATTGCAACTACCCCCTGAAGTATCCGTGCGCGTAAAGTAAAATCCTTTACCCTCTGGTTCGACGGCTCGTCCAGAAAAAACGAAGCCGCCATCTGGCGTTTGAGACACGGAAGATATATCGCCTCTATCGGTAAACCTTCTTGTCCACAGAGGTGTTCCTATGCTGTCCGTTTTCATCAAAAAAGCGCCGATTCTCAGAATTGCAAAACCGGCAAGTCCACCTCCTATTATATATCCCTTATCACTTGTTTGATGTACCACCTGACCGGCTGCCATGAACGTATCTTTAAAGATTTTTGCCCATAAAACGTTCCCGCCACTATCGGCTTTTAATAGCAATACACCTGTATCAGAAGCTGACTGCATCGAGCCTGTAATAATAAAACCGCTGTCTGAAGTCATTTCGAAATCAAGCGGGATGTCGGTAGCAGAAGTGGCTACGATTTTTGTCCATATTAAAGAACCGCTCGTGTCCAACTTAATAAGACAGAAATTTTCTCCGCTACTATCGCCACGGTTGATTGGAGTTAACAGGATAAGATTATTGTCAGGCGCCTTTCTAAGCACTGTGCTGACCAGAGAATAGGCAGAAGTAATAGAAGTGTAATTCTTCGCCCAGATCAAGTTACCGGTCCCGCTATTGATCTTCATTACAGCCGGCCTACTTCCCTGCCCAAATATCCTGGAGACGAAACTAATTATAAGGTCATCTCCGATCTCAAGAATAGAAAAGCCCCTGTAACCATCATACATGGCGGTGTTTGTTCTTTTTAACCAGAGAATATTCCCGGCGGTATCAATCTTAAAAACATACAGATACTCATAATCAATCGCACCCGAGCTTCCAATCCAATGATAATAACTCCCCATACAGATGTAATTGCCATCTGATAATTGATGAATAGCTGAAGGGTAGATCCAATCACCACTACATCCTATTCCAGAACATACATTGTATTTCTTTTTCCACTTTATTTGTCCCGCTGCATCAGATTTGAGAAGATAAAACCCGGTAGCATCTAAAGACATGTTAAAGAGGCCACTGACAACCAAAAAACCGCTATCGTTGATCGGCGTTAAAAATGCATTGTCCGTATAGTCTTGAGCCTCTATCGTTTTGTCAAACACCTGAGCTTTCAACTCATTATTTTTATTGACTATTACACTACAAATTATTATTAGAAGAGAGAAAAGCTGTTTCATATGATAAGATCTTGTTTTTGTAAATTACAAAATAATTACATTTAACTAAACTTCCGCAGACGTCTCATGATAAATGGTCTGGAATGAAATTTATGCTAACGCTACCGCGGTTGTTCACCACGTGCCTGATATTTCCCATAGTCACGCCTTAAAGCTTTAATTAATGATTAACCTTCCCGGAAGAAAGAGAGTTGTGATCACGAATGTTGTTCCGCAGATAGACTGTGGAAAATATCCTGCAAAGGGTGTGATAGACGATGAATTTCTCATTGCTGCGGATATCTTCACTGACGGACATGATAACATACAGGCAAGTGTTTTGATCAGGCAAAAAAAAGATCGTAGCTGGAAGGAGTATCCGATGCGCTTTATCAATAACGATCATTGGGAGTGCTCTTTCTATCCGTCCAAAACGGGATTTTACCAGTTTCAGATACAGGGATGGGTAGATACCTTCAGCACATGGAGAAGCGGTCTCCTCAAAAAACATGAAGCAGGACAGGATATACGGATAGAATTGCAAATCGGAGCTTCACTCATAGAGCATGCAGCCTCCCGTATTGCCACTAAAGAAAAAAATAGCCTCCTGCAGTTTGGCAAATCGCTGACAGAAGCAGCCAATGCAGAAGATGCTATCCTGATCGCTACCAACGATCAACTGGCCGCGCAAATGGACCGCGGGAAAGACAAAAACCTAATAACTGTATATCCGCAGATATTTGAATTTGAAATAGAGGTAAAACGTGCAGGATTCAGCGCCTGGTACGAGCTCTTTCCGCGCTCCACAGCACCAGAACCTGGCAAACACGGCACATTTAAGGACGTGAAGAGCCTGCTACCACGCATTGTTGCTATGGGCTTCGACACCTTATACTTCCCACCCATCCACCCTATAGGTGAAGAAAAAAGAAAGGGAAAGAATAACTCACTTACCGCAACAGAAGCCGACCCTGGCTCGCCCTGGGCTATTGGCAACCGGACAGGCGGCCACAAAGCCATTCATCCACAGCTTGGCAGTTTGAAGGATTTTCAGGATCTGATAAAAGAAGCACGTAAGCATGATATAGAAATTGCAATGGATATTGCCTACCAATGTGCACCGGATCATCCCTATGTAAAGCAACATCCCAAGTGGTTTAAATGGAGGCCAGACGGCACGGTGCAGTATGCCGAAAACCCACCGAAGAAGTATGAAGATATTCTTCCTTTCAACTTTGAAACCGAAGACTGGGAGAACCTCTGGACGGAACTGCGGAGTGTGGTGGAATACTGGATTGACAAAGGCGTTAAAGTCTTCCGCATCGACAATCCGCATACCAAATCCTTTGCCTTCTGGGAATGGATGATCGGCGAAGTACGGAAGCAAAATCCAGAGGTCATCTTTCTTGCCGAGGCGTTTACGCGGCCACGCATCATGGAGCGGTTGGCAAAGGCCGGCTTTAACCAGTCTTACAATTACTTCACCTGGAGAAACAGCAAAAAGGAAATTGAAGAGTACATGACTGAATTGACGAAAACGGATATGCGCTATTATTTCCGCCCTAATTTCTGGCCCAATACACCAGATATCCTTCCCCCTGAAATCACCTATGGAGGAGAAAATGCACTGATAAGAAGACTCATACTCGCTGCGACGCTCTCTTCTAATTACGGCCTGTACGGACCAGTCTACGAGTTCGGCTATATCCAGTCAATGCCGGGAAAGGAAGAATATTCGGACAATGAAAAATATGAGATCAAACATTGGGATTGGCAAGCTTACAGCCGGATAAAAGAATTGATCACAAGGGTGAACCGAATACGTAAAGAGAACACAGCTCTACAGACCACCTACAATATCGAATTTGCTGAAACGACAAATGAACAGATCGTTTGCTATGTGAAAACAGATAAAAAAACGGGCAATCAACTCATCATTGCCGTGAACCTGGACAGCTGGAATACACAAGGCGCGAACGTGACGTTGCCTTTGGAGAAAACCGGTCTGCCTGAGGGAGAGTTCATCGTTCGCGACCTGCTGAGCGGCGATAAATATCGCTGGAATGGCGCCGTGAATTTTGTACAATTGAATCCATATGAAATGCCCGCTCATATATTTAAATTAGAGCCTCTTACCAATCAGTAATGGGGCAACTATAAGCATGTAAAAGAAACCCGGACTAAATTTAGAGTTCCCTTTTCTGCCTGCCATAGGAGCTATGTTCTATTATAATTTCCTTCATTAGCCAGGGCAATCGCGGAAGACATTTTGCATGGAATAGATTTTATATCCTCTTTAGCTCATTTTCTTATCAGAAATCCTCAAAGCTAAAATGTCGGACCAAAAGACCATTAAGTTAGACGACAAACTGCATTGGTATAAAGACGCAGTGATCTATGAACTACACATCAAGGCCTTTTGCGACAGCAGTGGCGACGGAATCGGGGATTTCAACGGGCTGATGCAAAAGCTGGACTACCTTCAAAACCTCGGCATTACCGCTATCTGGGTACTGCCTTTCTACCCTTCCCCTCTTCGGGACGATGGCTATGATATCGCGGACTATTACAGCATCAACCCTGCCTATGGCGATGTCAGACAATTCAAAAAATTTTTAAACGAAGCACATAAGCGGGGTTTGAAGGTGATCACAGAGCTGGTCATCAATCACACCTCAGATCAGCATCCGTGGTTCCAACGGGCGCGGAAGGCGTCAAAAGGATCGTCTGACCGGAATTTCTATGTATGGACGGATGACCCAAAACAATACAGGGGCGTCCGAATTATCTTCCAGGACTTTGAAGCCTCCAACTGGACATGGGACCCTGTAGCGCAACAATATTACTGGCACCGGTTCTTCCATCACCAGCCCGATCTTAACTATGACAACCCTTTGGTACAAAAGGAAGTTTTTAAAATGATTGATTACTGGTGCGAGATGGGAGTGGATGGTTTTCGGCTGGACGCGGTACCTTATCTTTTTGAACGAGAGGGAACCAATTGTGAAAACCTCCCCGAGACACACCAGTTTTTGAAGCAACTGCGGAAGCATGTGGATCAGCACCACCCCGGCACCTTACTGTTGGCAGAGGCTAATATGTGGCCCGAAGACTCAGCTTCCTATTTTGGTAATGGCGATGAATGCCATATGAACTACCACTTTCCTGCTATGCCGCGGATGTTTATGGCGTTGCAAATGGAAGACCGCTACCCCATCACTGACATCTTCGATCAGACGCCGCCAATTCCCGACACTTGCCAATGGGCAATGTTTCTCCGCAACCATGATGAGCTAACACTAGAAATGGTTACAGATGAGGAACGCGATTACATGTATAAAGTATATGTAAAAGACCCTAAAGCACGGATCAACCTCGGCATCCGGCATAGGCTCGCGCCACTCATGGGAAACGACCGCAAAAAGATAGAACTACTTAATTATTTATTGTTCTCTCTGCCTGGTACGCCTGTCATCTATTATGGTGATGAAATAGGAATGGGAGATAATTTCTATCTCGGCGACAGGGATGGAGTGCGTACCCCCATGCAGTGGAGCGCTGACCGTAACGCAGGTTTTTCAGATTGCAATCCACACAAGCTTTACCTCCCTGTCATTCTCGATCCCGAATATCATTATGAAACGGTGAATGTAGAACTTCAGTCGCGCAGTACCACTTCTTTGCTATGGTGGACGCGCCGAATCATCAATACCCGTAAAAAATACAAGGCCTTCAGCCGGGGTGATATGAAATTTATCAGTGCCGAAAATCCTAAGATTCTGGCTTTCACCCGCACCTATGAAGATGAAACCATGCTGGTCATCGTCAACCTTTCACGCTTTATACAGCCGGTAGAGCTGGACCTGCATGAATATTATGGCTATGAACCGGTGGAGGTCTTTAGTAAAAACAAGTTTCCCGCCATTAAAAGCGAGGCACCTTATTTCTTCACGCTTGGCCCACATGATTGCCAATGGTTCTCTCTACAGCCCGTGCAAGCTGCGGCCCGCAAAAAGGAACTGCCAATAATCGAACTTAAGAAATGGGAAGACCTATTCGACCGCTATCCCCTGGAACAGCTCGAGAATTACATCTTGCCGGAATATATGGCGCAAATGCGGTGGTTCGGTGGCAAGAGCAGACTTATACAGACTGTTCGTATTGCAGATCGTGCAGCTATGCCGCTTGAAGAGCAGCATGCCTATCTGCTACTGATAGAAATAACTTACGAAAGCGGACTGCCTGAAATGTATCAGCTCATGCTCGACTTTTCACGAGACGAGGCAGCTATTAAACTGCAGGAGAACTGTCCGAAATCCATTATAGCACATATCAAAATAAATGGCTTTGAAGGACTGCTATATGATGCGCTTTTCGGAACAGAAACCCAGAAAATGATCTTTGCCAGAATGGCAACCAACCATGATCTTGCCTTGAAGCACAGTGAGCTTCAATTTTCAGGAAACAAGAAGCTGAAAAAGTACTTTAAGGAGCATGAGAAGGTAAAGCCGCGTGTGATTGCAGCAGAACAAAGCAATACTGCGCTTGGCTATGATAATTGCTACTTCCTAAAGCTATACCGAAAGGTTGACCGTGCCATCAATCCAGACGTAGAAATTACAAAGTTCCTTTCCGAAAAGGCCAAATTCAAAAACATACCTTCTTATGTCGGCGCCATCGAATGGAAATACGGGAATGACACGATTGTGCTGGGAATGATGCAGGAGATGATAGATAACAGTGGCGATGCCTGGACTTATATGCTCGATCGGCTCACAGCCTTCAATGAAAGAATTCTATCGAAGTACAAGCATCATCTTCCCTCACCTTCCGAAATGCGTGGCACGCTTGTCAATCCGGTATCTTACGATCAGCTACCGGAAGACATAAAAGAGCTGCTCGACGGTTCCGTAGCGGAGCGTGTGAGACTCTTAGGCGAACGAACAGGTGAAATGCACCTGGCGCTTGCATCCAACCATGACCTCCCCGAGTTTGCACCAGAAGATTTTTCGCTGCATTATCAGCGCTCTCTTTTTTCTTCTTTTCAGACTCTGGTCCGTGCCACCTTTCAAAATCAGGTAAGGGTATTGAAAAGGCTTCCCGATGAAGAACGTAAAGAAGCAGAGGAAATTCTGAACCTTAAAGATGATATCCTCGCAGCATTCCGCAGAATCTATCAGAAAAAGATTGACGTTGTAAAGACACGTATTCACGGAGATTATCATCTGGGACAAGTTCTGTTTACCGGAAAGGACTTTATCATACTCGATTTTGAAGGAGAGCCCGCACGCAGCTATAGCGAAAGAAGATTGAAACGCTCCCCGCTTCGGGATGTTGCCGGAATGATCCGCTCGCTTCACTATGCGGCTTACGGCGCTTTATTCTTAAACGATCAGGTTAGAAAAGAAGAACTTCAATTGCTGCTCCCTTATGCGGAGCAGTGGTATCACTACATGAGCGGCTTTTTTATGCAGGCTTATCTCCAAACCGTGGAAGGAAGCAATTTTATCCCAAAAGAAAAAGAGGACCTGGACGTATTGCTGCAAACGTACATTCTTGAAAAAGCGGTATATGAGGTCAATTACGAATTGAACAACAGGCCCAACTGGCTCATCATCCCTATCCGTGGCATTAAAGCCATTCTGGCCAAGGCCAAAAACGAAAAACTTACGCGTGCGTAACGATTAAGACTTAATAGGTTCCGAAAAAACCTAAAGGTCTGTAACCCGACAATAAAGAAAATAACCATGGCAAAATCTGTAAGAAAGAAAAAGGCGATAGATGAAGATACTTTGAAGGAAGTAACGATGGCTGAAACCGTACCTGTTCTGTACGACGGACTGGAAGAGCAAGTGCCGCAAGCCGAAGAAACGCTGCACCAGCTTGCAGAATATGCACCAGGTCACTTCTCTCTGCTTACAGATTTTGACATCAACTTGTTTAAGGCCGGCAAACACTACCAGCTTTACAATAAACTTGGCTCCCATATTGCGGAATTTAACGGCGTAAAAGGAACGTACTTCGCTGTTTGGGCACCGAATGCGAAGTATGTTTCCGTGATTGGCAACTTTAACGGCTGGGATCGCGGGGCAAATAAAATGAACGTACGCTGGGATGAGTCCGGAATCTGGGAAGGATTTGTACCAGATTTAGGGCAGGCTGCATATTATAAATACTATATCGAATCGCATAATGGGTTTACAGTAGAGAAGGGAGACCCTTATTCTTTCCACTGGGAAACACCTCCTGCCACTGCCTCTGTAGTATGGCCACTCGACTTCAAGTGGACAGACAGCAAGTGGATGAAGGAACGAAGCAAACAACATCCGCTGACCAAACCGATCTCCATTTATGAAGTGCATCTCGGCTCGTGGAGGAAGACCGAAGACAACCGCTTCCTTACCTATCGTGAGATGGCTAAAGAGCTTACTGCCTATTGCAAGCAGATGGGCTTTACGCATGTGGAGCTTATGCCCGTGATGGAACATCCATTTTTCGGTTCCTGGGGTTATCAGCTCACAGGATTCTTTGCGCCCTCCAGCCGGTTCGGTACCCCGCAGGACTTCATGTATCTTATCAACGAATTGCATAAAGCGGGCATTGCAGTGATACTGGATTGGGTACCTTCCCATTTTCCGTCAGATGAGTACGGACTTGCCTATTTCGATGGAACGCATCTTTATGAGCATCCCGACCCGCGAAAAGGGTTTCATCCGGACTGGAATAGCTACATCTTTAACTACGGAAGAAATGAAGTGCGCGCATTTCTAATATCTAATGCGCTCTTCTGGCTGGACAAATATCATATTGACGGACTACGTGTTGATGCTGTGGCTTCCATGCTCTATCTCGACTACTCCCGCAAGCACGGTGAATGGGAGCCAAACCAATATGGCGGAAGGGAAAACCTTGATGCCATCTATTTCCTTCAGGAGTTCAACAACAACGCCCATCTGTTCCATCCCGACACCCTCACCATTGCCGAAGAATCTACTGCATTCCCCGGCGTTACCCACCCAACGGATGCAGGCGGCCTAGGCTTTGATATGAAGTGGATGATGGGTTGGATGCACGATACACTGCAATATTTTTCGAAGGATCCGGTCTATCGTTGTCATCATCAGGGCCAGCTTACCTTCTCTATTATCTATGCATTTACCGAAAAATTTTTGCTGCCACTCTCTCACGATGAAGTAGTGTATGGCAAAGGTTCGCTGATTAATAAAATGCCGGGAGATGACTGGCAGCAGTTTGCCAACCTGCGACTGTTGTTTGCCTATATGTACGGCCACCCCGGAGCAAAACTTTTATTCATGGGAGGCGAATTTGCACAGCGGCATGAGTGGCGCCATGACTTTAGCCTCGATTGGCATGAAAGCGAGTACGAATCTCACAAGGGCATCCAACTTCTGCTTACAGACTTAAACAACCTATATAAAAACGAACCAGCCCTTTATGAAAAGAACTTTTCATGGGATGGTTTCGAATGGATCGATATTAACGACACCACGAATAGCGTGATCAGCTGGCTGCGTAAAGGCAATAACCCGGACGACAATCTGGTATTTGTTGCAAACTTCACGCCCATGTGCCGCGAAAATTACAGAATAGGTGTACCGCGAATGGGATATTACAAAGAAATGTTCAATTCTGATAATCAGAAATACTGGGGCAGTAATTGCCATAATGAACGAGAGATAGAGACAGCACCAATAGCTAAACATCGAAGGACCCATAGCCTATCGCTTACGCTGCCACCGCTTGGAGTAACCGTACTGAAATGGGTAAGAGGGTATTGAGAGAACTGAGCCAAAGTTTGTTGAGTCTCCCGCTCTCTCCGCTATTTATTGCGTCAAAAGACTTCATTGATTCATAATACCTGCTCAATAACATATTAGAGCCAACACATGATCCAAACACAAATACTGGTGATAAAGCGTCGATCATTGCCAAAATCCCTCAATGTCTTGATGAATTCTTCCGGGAACATGAGCGAAACAACGTTTCGCACACGTTCCGGAGGCTACATCATGAGCGAAAAGTCGTTTCGCTCATGTTGTCGAAGTTTTTTCATGGACGAAAAGTGTTTTCGCTCATGATGTAGACGTTTTTAAATGAGCGAAAAGTCGTTTCGCTCATGATGTTGAGGTTTCCATATGAGCGAAAAGTGCTTTCGCTCATGATGTTGAGATTTCTACGTGAGCGAAACGTTGTTTCGCTCACGTTGTGAAGAGAATCCAATATACAGTTGATGCTTTTGCCTTTTTATCCGCCATAAATGCCGATTGAAGCCTCACACCTCTCCTTTTTCTGACATAAAAGCAGCCGTAGAACAGTTTTTTCCCTTCCAAAGTGAGCCGCTAACAAAAAGGACTACTAAAGCAACGAACACAAAACCCGATCACCGCTACTTATAACGCCCAACAATCCGCTCGTTTCCTGAAAATATCTTACCGGCCATACGTCTCCACCCAATCCCTCAACATTTTTTCTATGTCTTCACTGAGCGAATGGGGCTTAAGCCTCCATAGCCAGTTGCCCTCGCTTTTGCCGGGAGTATTCATTCGGTAAGCTGCTCCCAGGCCTAAAACGTCCTGCATAGGGAGGATGGCAATTTTCGCCACGGAGCCGTAAGCAACGCGCGCCAGAACATGGTGAATATTTTTCTGCTTCACCTTCAGACCCAGGTAATGGTGCATTCTCTTATGGTCAGCTTTGTTCGTTTCTTCTTCATACCAGCCGATGGTGGTATTGTTGTCGTGGGTGCCGGTGTACACAATAGAGTTCACCTGATGATTGTGAGGTATATCTACCGACTGTGGCATGTTCTTACCCCAGGCAAATTGCAATACCTTCATCCCCGGCAGGCCAACCTGATCGCGTAATTCATATACTGCTTCCATTTTGTCACCGAGATCCTCCGCTACAAAAGGAAGCTTGCCAAGTTGCTGCTTCATTACATCAAAAAACTCTTTGCGCGGTCCCGGCAGCCATTTACCATTAATCGCCGTTTCTTCGTCCGCCGGCACCTGCCAGTAGTCCTGCAGCGCGCGAAAATGGTCTATTCGTAGCAAATCGAAAAGCTCGATATTTTTCTTCAGACGTCGCACCCACCACTCATAGTGCTGCTCCTGCAACTTATGCCAGTTGAAGGTCGGCATACCCCAGAGCTGGCCTGTTTCGCTAAAGTAATCTGGTGGCACTCCGGCAACGCCAGTCATATTACCGTCCTCATCCAGGCAGAAAAGCTCCTTATGCGACCAGACATCGGCAGAATCGTAACTGACATAAAAAGGCATGTCGCCAAACAGTTGCACATTCCTTGCATTGGCAAAGGCCTTCAGCGCCTTCCACTGCCTATAGAAAATAAACTGTAGCCATTTTATCTTGTTCATTGCATCCGCATTTTCGGATGCATATTGCTGCAAGGCTTGCTCTTCACGCAGCCTGAACTGTCTTTCCCATTGATGCCAGGCTTTTCCCTCATGGCCGTCTTTCAGCACTTTGTACAAAGCCATATCCTCCAGCCAGTATGCCTCTTTTATGCAAAAATCTCTGAACTCCTGCTGCAATGCAGCAAAGTTCCGCCCCGCGGAAGCTTCGTAGGCCGTATCAAAGATCTTTTGCTTCATCTGCTCAGCATGAAAATAATCTGCAGTATCTGTTGGCTCAGCCATATAGCTCTGCAACACCTCGTCATCTATCAGGCCGGCTTCTGCAAGTAGCTCCGGACTGATGAGCAAAGGATTTCCCGCCATGCTGGAATACGAACTGTATGGAGAATGTGCAGCAGCACTTTCCGTGGGATTAAGTGGAAGTATCTGCCAGTATTTTTGTTTGCTTCTGCTTAAAAAACGGACAAAATTATACGCTTCTTTTCCGAGGTCGCCGACGCCGAATGGTGATGGAAGTGACGTAACAGAAAGCAGAATCCCTGCGCCGCGATCCGTCGCTGGCAGCTTTATTTTCAGCAATGCAAGCGGCAAATATTTGAAAATGTCGTTAATGAAGATGGCACTGTCCGTTTTCCCTTTTTCTCCGGACAACAAATGGATAAAGTCAGCGGGCATTTCAGGGCGAAGGAGAATGCGGGTGTTGTGCCAGTCCAGGTTGTTTACTGGTCTTGGCTGTTGTGCCGTCAACATTGCAATGTGAAGCGGCACGGCAACAATGATCCATTCATCCTTATAGCGGCGGGCAAAAGCGAATATGTGTTCACGGTATTTACCATCCACCTTTAGCGGTATATAAGCGCCCTCGCTAAAAACCGCCTCATTACTTCTACGCTCCTGCAGTAGCCTACGTGTAAGCGCAAGCTTTATCTTTCCGTTTGCTCTGCATTTCCAAAGCTCTGAAAACATTCCGGGTTCCCTGATTCCCTGTATCTCTTCCAGAAACCGTTCTCTCTTTTCATAATCAACCGCCCTCCGATTATCAGGATCAACGAGACTCAGATCCCAAAGTTCTGTTCCCTGATAGACATCCGGAATGCCGGGACACGTGAACTTCACCAGCAACTGAGATAAGGCATTTATCACTCCGGCATCGCCCATTTTATCAAGGAACACGTGAAAACTGTTCCAGAATGGACGATTTTTATCGAGTAATGCAATTACAAACTGCTTCGTCGCATTTTCATAGGCCTCGTTCGGTGCTGTCCAGTTAGAATGGATCTTTGCCTCCCGTAAAACCTTCTCAAGGTACATTTGCATGCGCGCCGCAAAATCACTTGCATCGCTTTCTTCTAAAGGATAAGCACCGACCATCGTTTGGTAAATGAAGTACTCGTCATTCGTATCCGGAGCACCATTTACCTTTAGATCTGCATTCAGCACCTGCCACTGTTTTACGGCTTTTATCCATTCATCCGGAATATCAGCCAGTACATTCAATCTTGCGCGCACATCTTCACCGCGTTTTGTATCGTGTGTAGAAGCAGTATTGATGGCGAGATGCCATTGCTTTTGTCGCTCCAGCATTTTCTGATGCACCGCCTCTACCGTATAGCCAAAGGCCTCTGGGGAATCACCCACATCATTGTGCGCAATAAAGCGATTGTAAGTATACATCAATGTGTCTTCAACCCCTTTTGCGGTAAGCGGCCCGCTATACTGCATACAGCGCTTATAAAAGTGTGCGGCTTTTCGCAGATATGCTTCATCTGCGTTTTTCGGACGCGTCAACATGGCTTCCCGCAGCAAAGCGACACCTTTCGCCAGCTCCGGCTTCTTATTTTCTATTGTATCCAATACTGCAGCCACAGCCTCTTCTTCTTGGGCCGTTAAAGGCAACTCCTCGCCGTAAAAGCGATAAACAGGACATTCGATAAGTAGCTCAGCAATTGTTTCATTTAACGTAGCGTCCGAGGCACCGGTGGTATCAACAAATCGCGATTCCATGAAAAGCCGACAAAGATTTTCCAGCTCTCCCTTCATGTGGTGACGCAAGATGTAGGCCTTCTTTTCGCGTATTTGCTGTTGAATAGGTTGATTGTTGCCAGTAATTTCCCGATAGAAGTCTGTGAATTTTTCTTCAGCCTTTCTATTGGTAAAAAGGTTATTAACGATAGCCAGAAAGTCATATCCTGTAGTTCCTTCACAACGCCAGGACTCAGGCAGCTCTTCTTCAGCTTGCAAAATCTTCTCTACCACGACGTATTTGTCGCCAACCAACTCTTTAAGTCGGGCCAGGTATGTAGTCGGCTCGTACAAACCGTCAATATGGTCAATACGAAGACCTGTAAAGATTCCTTCTTCTGTCAATTGCTTTATATAGCTATGATAGGCCTTGAAGACCTTTTCATCCTGAACATTCAGGCAGATAAGTCCGTTGATCGTAAAGAAGCGACGATAGGTTATCCGATTGTCAGTTTCCTGCCAGTGACAGAGACGATAGTACTGCAACTCTGCACACTGTACCAACAGATCCGGACTGTTGTTTAAAATCTGTAAGGCTTCATTCCAGTCAAAATGCAGTTGATGAATGAAGTCGAGGGATGGCTGATTGACAGGGAAAGCAGTATCATAGTACTTCAAAACGGTCTTGTCATTTTCTACCAGCACTTTCAATTCTCTGTTGGTTGCCACCTCCTCAAGACTGCTACCAAGAAAAGGAGCCATCAATTTCCCTCCATATGTCGGACTATCCCAATCAATGTCGAAGAATGAAGCATATTCACTCTCACTGCCTTTTTCCATCACATCCATCAGCCACCTATTGCATGGGTGATAAGCCATGTGATTCGGTACAATATCCTGCAGCCAGGTCATGCCTGCATCCCTCAGTTTCGCGTCTATGTGTCTTAACTGCTGCTCACTCCCTATTTCAGGATTGATGCGGTGAGGGTTGGTGCCGTCATATCCGTGTGTACTGCCGGGTACGGCCTGGAGGATAGGTGAAGCATAAATGGTTGTAACACCCAGACCCTTCAGGTAGAGAAGAATCCGTTCGAAATGTTCGAACGTAAATCCCTTATGAAACTGTATACGATACGTAGCAATAGGGTATTGCATAATTAAGCATTTGAATAGACAAGTAAAGACTGTGGTTGCAAGGTTATAACTGATTGATCTTTTGCACTGCCGGTAGCTGCCTTGCTTCCCTTCCACTTTGGATCTGCGCTGTCGAATATCACCTGCCAGGCCTGCTGTAGCGGAGGTACAATGACTTCATTGACCTGCTGCGAAAAGTTCATAAAGCAAAGTATATGCGCATCTCCATGCCACCGGTGTAATTGCAGTGTTTGCATCTGTTCATCAGCTCTAACCGCTAAATTCTTTCGTTCAGGATTGGCTAAAACAGGATGGGTTTTACGCAGCTCAATTAATGCTTTGTAGTATGCCAGCATCGTTCTGTAGGGCTCTTTAGAAGAAAGATCCCATTGTAGCTTCGACCTGCTGAATGTTTCCTCTGATTGTGGGTCTGGTGCTTCACCCTCTATGTGAAACGCTGCAAACTCTTCCTTTCTTCCCTTTCGCACTGCAGCCACCAACTCGGGATCGCTATGACTAACAAAGTAAAGAAAGGGATTAGGCTCACTGTATTCTTCACCCATAAAAAGCATCGGCAGGTATGGTGCTAACATCACAGCTCCCACCATCAATTTCTGCATTTCGAAATGCACAAGATCGCTGGTTCGCTGGCCCAACATTCTGTTGCCAATCTGGTCATGATTTTGAGAGAATACAATGAATTGCTGTCCGGGGTTATTCGTTTTTACTCCAAATGCTTTGTGACGATAGGGCGAATACTGACCATCATACACATAAGCATCTGTGTATGCTTTTGCCAGATGCACCAGGCCATTGAAGTCAGCATAGTAACCGGTTCGTTGCTCTCCTGTAGCCACACGCAGCGCATGGTGAAACTCGTCGATCCACTGTGCGTCCATTCCATATCCGTTCTCAGAAGTTGGATTGATAAAGCGAGGATCGTTAAGGTCGCATTCTACGATGAGGTAGTGAGTGCGGCCCGTCGCTTCCATTAGCTTGTCCACCTGCTCCTTCATCTCTTTAAGTATATGCTTCGGACTGAAATCTTTGATGGCATGAACGGCGTCAAGTCGCAATCCATCAATATGGAAATCACGAAACCACATGAGTGCATTTTCAATAAAATAACGACGAACACCATCGCAATATGCATCATCAAAATTGATTGCTTGTCCCCAGGGCGTCCGATACTTATCAGTAAAGTAAGGAGCAAACTCGTTCAAATAGTTTCCCTCAGGGCCAAAATGGTTATATACTGCATCCAGAATCACAGCAATTCCCTTTTCGTGACAAACATTTACCAAATGTTGTAACGCTTCTGCTCCACCATATGAATTCTGAGCAGCAAAAGGGAAGACGCCATCATACCCCCAATTTCGGGGGCCGGGAAACTGAGCCACAGGCATAATTTCAATAGCTGTAATGCCGAGATCTCTCAGATAATCCAGCTTTTCTTCTATACTTTCGAAAGTTCCATCGACCGTGAACGTGCCAGTATGAAGTTCATAAATAATATAGTCCTTTAGTGGGATGTTATTCCAATTGTTGTCTGTCCAATCAAAACCGGAAAGGTTGAGTGCCTGAGACTGTCCGTGTACCCCATTTGGCTGGGATACAGAAACTGGATCCGGGAAAGTCTCCTTTTCGTTGACCAGTATTTCATAAAGATCGCCGGGCTTTATTTTATCAGTTGTCGTTTGCCAATAGCCATTGCCGGCCCGCGAGAGAGGAATTACTTCTTTGTCATTTACTACCAGGCTTATACTTTGTTTTATTGGCGCCCATACTGTTATGGTCCCGTCTCCGTTCGCGGCAAAGGTTATACCAAGGCCCCTCTTTTCGACTTCCAATTGGCTCATAGTTTATGCACGCGGATTTTTAAGCACAACTACCGATCTGCTTTTCACAACTATACTGCTTTCGGCGTTGTAGCTCTCATTGCTATTCTCGTCGATCATATCATTGGCCGTATCAAGGATCTTTATCCAGTTCTCGCCATACTTTTTATCAGGCAGTTTATACTCTATAGAGCCATAATGAGCATTGAAAATCACATAGAAGCTGTCATCTACTATCCGTTGGCCCATTTCATCGATAGAGTGAATACCCATTCCGTTAAGGTACACAGCAAGCGATTTCGCAAAGCCATTTGTCCAGTCTTCTTCACTCATTTCCTTTCCATCTGGTTGAAACCATGCAATGTCTTCTACCCCTGCACCATGAATCCGCCTTCCCTGAAACCATCGTCTGCGACAGAATACCGGATGGTTTTTCCGTAACCAAATCAACTTTTTCGAGAACTCTAATAAGTCTTTGTCTGCCCGGGCCCAATCTATCCATGAAATTTCGTTGTCCTGACAGTAGGCGTTATTGTTGCCTTTTTGTGTACGACTCAACTCGTCTCCGGCAAGTAACATCGGTACACCCTGGGATAGAAAAAGGGTTGTCAGAAAGTTTCTCTTTTGCTTTTCGCGCAGCTTGTTGACCAGGTCGTCGTCGGTTTCACCTTCTATACTGCAATTCCACGACCGATTGTGACTCTCGCCATCTTTGCTGTCTTCACCATTGGCTTCATTGTGCTTTTCATTATAAGAAACGAGATCTGTAAGGGTAAACCCATCGTGTGCCGTAATGAAATTGATGCTTGCAGATGGTGTGCGGTAATCGCCTTTGTACAGATCAGAGCTCCCTGTAAAACGTTCTGCAAATTCCCCGATGACACTTTCAGCTCCCCTCCAGTAGTCCCGTATTGTATCCCGATACTTTCCGTTCCATTCACTCCACCCTTGTGGGAAGTTTCCGACCTGATAGCCACCCTCGCCTACATCCCATGGCTCTGCGATCAATTTTACCTGCGAGATTACCGGATCCTGGTAGATAATATCGAAGAAGGAACCGAGGCGATCCACTTCATGTAGTTCGCGGGCGAGCGCCGAAGCAAGATCAAACCGAAAGCCGTCCACATGCATTTCCAAAATCCAGTAACGAAGACTATCCATTATGATACGCAGTACATTAGGAAACATTGTATTGAGGGTATTGCCCGTTCCTGTGTAGTCCATGTAATAGCGCTTATCGTCGCATAGCCGGTAATAGGCCGCATTGTCAATGCCCCGGAAGCAAAGCGACGGCCCCAGTTGATTACCTTCAGCAGTATGGTTATAAACCACATCCAATATCACTTCAATGCCCGCCTTGTGCAGCTCTTTTACCATATTCTTAAACTCGTTCACCTGCTGTCCGGTAATGCCAGTGCTTGAGTAACGCACATCCGGAGCGAAATAGCCAATCGTGTTGTAACCCCAATAGTTCGTCAGATTCTTATCTCTTAAATAACCGTCAGTGACAAAATGGTGAACCGGCATTAATTCGATAGCGGTTATTCCCAGCTCTTTCAGATACTGTATTGTTACTGGATGACAAAGCGCAGCGTAGGTCCCGCGGATGTTTTCGGGGATATCCGGATGAAGCTTTGTAAGTCCTTTTACGTGGGCTTCATAAATTATGGACTTGTGAAAAGGGATATTTGGCGGCTTGTCTCCCTCCCAGTCAAAGGAAGGGTCTATCACAACCGATTTAGGCATGAAAGGCGCACTGTCAGTAGTGCTGAAGCTTAAATCTTCCTCTTCATTGCCCATTTCATATCCGAAAAGTGAATCGTGCCATTCTATAGTACCCGCAATGGCCTTTGTATTGGGGTCTATTAACAATTTATTTTCGTTGAAGCGATGCCCATTTTGGGGCTCATATGGACCATGCACCCTAAAGCCATAAAGTTGGCCGGGCTTGATCTCGGGCACAAAAACATGCCAGATGTTGCCCGTACGGTCTATCATTTTTACGCACAGATTCTCCGTTGTGTCCTCTATACTGCCGTATAAACAGAGCTCTACAGCTGTTGCGTTTTCTGAATAGACCGAAAAATTTGCTCCGTTGGGATACCATGTTGCGCCGAGGGGAAACGGGTTTCCGGGATATAATACTTTATCCATAGAAGGACGGTAAGTCTTTTTTGTATAGAAACGATAACCACCTAAAAATATTTATGCCAACCTATATCTAAAAAGTTTTGCTACAAAACTGTTATAAACTCTACGCACTAAAGCTGTTGGTATGAATTTTACGAATAGGTTAGTACAATACTTCACCGATGAACAAACCACTGACACTTGAGCAAGCCGAGACCATATGCAGAAACTATCAATTTCTTGAGAGTAAACCGTACGATAAAGAATTTACCGGAACAACGCCGGTTGTTTCTGTAATGATTGCTCCATTCAAGGAGCAGTCACAGCAGGAGTTTATGGATGATTATGATATGCTTGGCTACACCGACCTTTCTCCTTACAACGCAAAGGAAGGTTACGATGTGATTGTGGTGTCCCGCTATCAGGTTGATTTTGAAATTTGTTTGTGGATGGATATTCGCTCGTTCGTAAAACGCAATATGCAGGAAGTAGCCTCTTATCGTAAAGAACATATTCTGGCTTCTAAAAAGAAGGTTACTGCTTAATAAAGACTTTTTGACCTACTGGGTGAGAGGCTGTATCAAAACGATACAGCCTCTCGTTTTGCTAACCTGACGCCGTTCCCGGTTATTATACTGGCGCTATAGGTAATTCTCTGAATTGGGGTTGAATTCATATTTGAAACGCTGCAAAAAATGGATGTTCACTGAGCACGGAGGCCGCATTGAGAGTGCAATAAGCCGACCTTTACCCCGAGATGCTCCTTGCCAGAACGATAGCCTATTTTACCAGAACAGGTGCTCATAGGAGCCGTAAGGCCCAACGGAGTTCGTAAGCACGAAACGTACTACCGCTACTGTCATCCTTCAAGGAACATTTCTGAAGCTATACGAAGCTTAAAGACTGCACGTGATTTTGCTTCAGCCATGCCTCCCAATCTTCGAGGGCCTTTCCTTTAAGCACACGAGGAAACTTATTCATCGCGCCTTCCTTGCCTTTGCTTTTTAGATAGTCATAAAAAACCTTATTCGGCAGAATAGTTACGAACACTTCCTTGAGGGCGGAGGTACGTTCCACGGCATAGTCGTCGTTTACTGTACTAAGCGTCTGGTCGAGTACATCCCGGATCTTTGCGGCGTCTACACATTCATCGTCGCAACCTATATACCATCGATGCGCAAAAAGATTATCATACTTAAAGCCAGCCACTGTAAATTCACGGATAGTTATTCCAAACTTCTTCGAAGCAGTTTCAACAGCCTTATTCATATTGTCGATGCTCATGTGCTCACCACAGAGGCTAAGGAACTGCTTTGTACGACCCACGATCACGATCTCCCCCTCTTTGGCATTGGAGAACTTTACCACATCGCCAATCACATACCGCCACGCCCCTGCACAAGTACTAAGCATGACTGCATATTCAGTATGTTCATTTACCTGATCGATTAAAAATGTCTTGGCCCCTTGTTTAGGATTGCCGTGCTCATCAAAATTATCTTCGTTAAATGGAACAAATTCGTAGAAAATGCCATTGTTCAATACCAGTTTGATCCCCGGTACTCCCGGCGTTGCCTGAAATCCAAAAGAGCCCTCTGAGGCCATATAGGTCTCGATAAACGTTATCGGCTTCGCAAGCAGCTTCTTAAAACTTTCACGATAGGGCTCAAAAGAAACGCCCCCATGAATATAAATATACAGATTCGGCCAAATGTCGTGTATGGTCTTTACCTTATGGTATTTAATAATCTCCTCAAATACGATTTGTACCCACGCAGGCACACCGCAAACGGTTCCTACGTCCCAATTCTTGGCATTCCTTACGATTAGCTTAATGCGATCCTCCCAATTGGGACGCTTAGAGATTTTTTGCCCTGGTTTATAAAAGAAATTAGCAACCCAGCGCGGCATATTTTTGGCGCTGATACCGCTCATATCACCTTCATAATATTCGCCTTTTTCAAAAAGCGAGGTAGTGCCTCCCAGCATTAAAATGCCTTTCTGAAATGCTACCGGGGGAATGTTGAAGTTTGCTAAGCTGTACAGTTGCTTAAAGCCGGTGATCTTGATGGACTTGATCATATCCTGGGTTACCGGAATATGCTTACTTGCGGCCTCCGAGGTACCCGAGCTGAGTGCAAAATATTTTACCTTTCCCGGCCATGCCACGTTTTCCTGTCCTTCCTGCGCTTTGTGCCACCATTCGCGAAACATGTCATTATAAGTAAAGATGGGAACAGCTTGCTTGTACGCCTTTACGAAATCAATCTCCTCACTCAGCATTTTATTAAAACCATAATGCTTGCCAAAGGCGGTGTACTGTCCGCGCTCCAGAAGTTGCTTTAGCGTATGCAACTGATAGGTGCGCGGCGAGGCAACGCGTTTAGTAAACTGTTTACGAAGATGTAAGGAGCGAGCAATTAAATTTCCCAGCAATGCCATTTCTTTTCTTTCTTAATATTTCTGCAACAATTTCACAACAATCCTGCCTCAGTTATTTTTTCCCAGAAGAGGCAAAGGTAAAATTTTATGAACTGCTATGGTACTGGTTTCATTTAGAAATAAAAACGAAAAAACTGAGGAAAGTGTTGAGAAGTACATACAACAAAATTTCTTGTGTAAATCTCTAATCCCATGTCAATTATGATAGTAGTCTCAGAGCTGGATATTTAATAATCCGCACTGCTTACCTTTGCGCCGCATGAAGGTAAAAGTGAGTATTATCAATAAATCGCCACATGTACTGCCTGAGTACCAAACGGCTGGGGCTGCTGGCATGGATTTGAGAGCCTGGCTGCCACAACCTGTTCAGCTTCAACCGATGGAGAGAAGGCTCATCCCAACCGGGTTATATATGGCCTTGCCGGACGGGTTGGAAGCACAGATCCGCCCAAGAAGCGGCATGGCTATAAAAAAAGGAATTACGCTGATTAATACCCCGGGCACTATTGATGCAGATTACCGTGGAGAGATTAAATTACCGGTTATCAACCTTTCCACAGAGGTACAGGAATTGCAGGATGGAGAAAGAATTGCACAGATGGTTATTGCGCGGTACGAGCAAGTAGAATGGGAAGCTGTTACATCTCTCGATGATACAGCAAGAGGTGAAGGCGGATTCGGGCATTCAGGGATTCATTAATACATTAGAGACTTAACTAAAATATTTTAAAACGAATAGCAACTCGATATGAACATTATCATTCCGATGGCTGGCATGGGCAAACGCATGCGTCCGCATACACTTACCACTCCAAAGCCTTTACTACCTATCGCAGGAAAGCCAATTGTACAACGACTTGTAGAAGATATCATTGCGACATCGAATGAAAAGGTCGAAGAAATAGCCTTTATCATCGGGCCGACCTTCGGAAAAGAAGTTGAAGAACATCTTTGCAAAGTGGCTACCTCCCTGGGAGCAACAGGTAAAATATATTACCAGACAGAACCGCTCGGTACAGCTCACGCCATTTTGTGCGCAGCGGAAGCACTGAAAGGGAACGTTTTCATCGCCTTTGCTGATACACTTTTCAAAGCGACCTTCAGCATTGATGCTAATAAGGATGCAATTGTATGGACTCAGAAGGTAAACGACCCCTCCGCTTTCGGAGTGGTAAAACTGAATGCAGAGGAGGAAATAGAAGCTTTTGTAGAAAAACCTAAAGAGTTCGTTTCTGACCTTGCCATTATTGGTGTCTATTACTTTAAGGACGGTCAAAACCTTAGAAAAGAATTACAACGTTTGCTGGACGAAGACATCAAACAAAAAGGCGAATACCAGATCACGGATGCCATGGACCATATGCTGAAAAATGGCGTTAAGTTTTATACAGATCAGGTAGAGGAATGGCTGGATTGCGGCAATAAAGACGCGACTGTATTTACGAACGCTCGAATCCTTGATTTTAAACAGGGTAAAGAACAACTTGTCCATCCTTCAGTGAGCCAGGAAAACTCAGTAGTTATTGCGCCCTGCTTTCTGGGAGAACATGTAATTCTTAAAAACTGTGTGATTGGACCAAACGTTTCCATTGAGGCAGGCAGCAGGATTGAAGACAGCCGGGTGAGCAATAGTATTATACAGGCGAACAGTATTGTTAAAAATGCAAGATTAGATAATGCGATGCTAGGCAAACATGTAACTTACATGGATAAATCGCTGGATCTCAGTATTGGTGATTTTTCTACACAACTATGATTTTACTGACCAGGACTTCTTTTTTCACTGCACTTATTTCCATCGGAAGCCTTTTTTCACTCGCCTCAGCGAAGGCGCAGGTACCTGACGTTGCTAGTATTCCTGACCAGAAGAAGGAAGCAGAAGCGATCTATGTAGATGCCGTAAAAGCAAGAATGCTGGATGACTCCAGGCAGGAAGAAGAGCTGCTGAATCGCGTTATTAAACAAAATCCTGATCAAGGAGCGCCGTACTATGACCTCGCACGACTTTACCAAAAGCAAAAGAAGTATCCGGAAGCGGAGCAACTGATAAAAAAAGCGGTAGAGCTTAACAAGGAAAACCCCTGGTACAAAGCTGCCTATGCGAGCATTCTTGAAAGTGAAAGTAAAACAGAAGAAGCAGCAGCGATCTATAAAGAACTGGCTGGCACAGAAAAGTACAACAAGGAATATATCTATAATGCAGGCCGACTATATGAAAGCGCAGGAAAGTACAAGGAAGCCATTGCCTTATATGATCAGTTGCTATCTAAAATAGACGACCAGGAGATTGTCTTGCTCCAGGAACAGCAATTGTACCTCAAGCTGAATGACCTTGACAATGCAGTAAAGGTTGCACAAAAATTAATTGACCAAAACCCGAACGAAGCGCGGTACCTCGCAAATCTGGCAAGCCTTTATGAAAACAACGGCCATCCGGAAAAGTCGTTGGCGATCTATGAAAAAGCACTGAAAGATTTCCCCAACGACCCTAACATTCAGTACGGTCTTGCAGAGTATTACCAAAAGAAAAAAGATTCTGTAAAGTATCATGAATACATAAAGAAGGCAATCCTTAACCCGGATTTTGAGGACGAAGTACAAACTTCTATCCTTTTTAATTACCTACAGGATCTGGCAAGCGACTCGTCCCAAAAGCAGGAAAGCATTGATATTACGCGCCAACTGGCAGAGCAGCATCCGGAAAGCGCACAGATAATTTCACTTTATGGTGAGGTTTTGCTCAGTAATGGGGCACCGGAGAAGGCGACAGAGCAGTTTAAAAGGGCAATTACCATTGATCCTTCACGCTTTGTGGTATGGCAGCGGCTATTGTTCAGCTACGCTGACCCCAAAGACGCAGACTCACTGATTAAATATTCGGAGAAAGCAATGCGTTTTTTCCCAAACCAGGCTGTGGTGCACTATTTAAACGGCGTGGGCCATTTTAATAAAAAGGATTACAAATCTGCGGTAAAAGCTATCAACCGGGCTATAGACATCCAGCCTGAGGACAACCCCTCTCTGCTGGCTGATATGTATGCTTTACTTGGTGATATTCACAATGCTGATGCGAACTATGTACAGTCTGACAGCAGCTATGAAAAAGCATTGCGCTTAAACCCGAAAAATGCCTCCGCTCTTAATAACTATGCATATTATCTGTCCGTTCGGAATACAAGACTGCCGGAAGCAGAGAAGATGTCGAAAAAATCGCTCGACCTGAAGCCAGACGAAGCAACGTTTCTTGATACCTACGGCTGGATCCTCTACAAAGAAGGAAATTATCAGAAAGCAAAAGAGTATATAGAGAAGGCTTTAAAGCAAAGCCCCGATGGAGCAGGGACATTATTGGAACATCTCGGCGATGTTTACTACAAACTGAACGAGCCACAAAAAGCTGTTGAATACTGGAAGAGAGCAAAGCAGAACGGCACAGAAAACAAACTGATCGACAAGAAAATTCAAGACAAAAAACTGTATGAGTAAACGGCTTTTCAGCACCATTATTATTGCAAGCTTAATATTTACGTTCTCCTCCTGTGGCATATTTAAAAAAGGCATCAGGAAAACCATAACTGTAGATTCGACCAATTCCATCATTACACCCGATTCAGTAAGAGATACCGTCGCCGGGGGTATAGTAGATTCTGCCAAACTTCAGCTGATGTCAACTCTGTCTGGTGTTTGGCAACAGCCGTTCGACTTCGCCACCTTTACTGGGAAAGCTAAAATGCACTACGAAGGCAAGGGACAAAAGCAGGATTTCACTACTATTTTCCGCATTAAGAAAAATGAAACGATATGGGCCACGGTGGTTGCCCTGGGTGGCATCATGCAGGTCGCAAGGGTTTACATCACTCCGGACAGTCTGAAGCTCATTAATTATTTGGATAAAGAAGTAACTTTCATGTCGCTCGCCGATGCAAGCAAAGTACTTCCGGTTCCGGCTGATTTCTCCAGCCTTCAAAGCCTTATTATTGGCACGGCCCTTCGAACTACAGGCACTGCCATAGATGCGGCCGACCTTGGAAATATCCTTTCTCTTCAGATTTCGGAAGACAACTTCCTGCAGCAGATTAATTACAATAAAGCGGATACTACCATCAATACCCTACAAATGCATACTAAGGACGAAAGTGGCCCATCGGGTGTCATGCAATTTAGTGACTATCAGGAGGTAAACGGCAAGCGCTTTCCCATGAAAAGGGCGGTAAACGTAGTGAATGGCGGAGAAATGTATTATCTGGATATGGACTTCAACAAGGCAGAGTTTAATCAGCCTGTTGACTTCCCTTTTTCAATACCTAAAAATTATAAGCTCAAATAGCGAGAATATAAAATCACGGTTCCCTATCTTTTGAATCGTGGTTTATATTTGTTTCATTCTGTTGATTTAAACCACACTCCTGATGAAGGTTGTCATTTTTGCCGGCGGACGCGGCACGCGTATCTCTGAAGAGTCTTCTCTACGTCCTAAGCCCATGATTGAGATTGGCGGCAAGCCGATCCTATGGCATATCATGAAGATATATGCAGCTTACGGGCATACTGAGTTTATCATTTGCCTTGGCTATAAGGGATGGATGATCAAAGAATATTTCGCCAATTACTTCTTGCATAACGCAGATATCACCGTTGATCTTTCAAATAATTCTCTGCAGGTACACAACAATAATGCTGAGCCATTCAAAGTATCATTAATAGATACAGGGTTAGACACTATGACAGCGGGCAGGCTGAAGCGTGTGCTGCCATATATAGGCAATGAAACCTTTATGCTCACTTATGGCGATGGTGTATGCAATGTGAACATTGACGAACTGGTTAAATTTCACAGGCAACATGGCAAGATCTGCACAATGACTGCTATTCAGGCTACGAGTCGCTTTGGTGTGATCAAAATGGAGGATGACGGAACCATAGAGAGCTTTGAAGAAAAGCCGGAAGATAGCGGCACGTGGATAAACGGAGGCTTCTTTGTCATAGAGCCAGAGATAGCAAAATATCTGAAAGACGATGCGGATGATATAATGTGGGAGCGCCAACCAATGGATGACCTCGCACGGGACGGTGAAATAGTTGCTCATCGTCATCATGATTTCTGGAAGTGTATGGACACCTTACGCGACAAGGAAGAAATGGAAAATCTCTGGCAGAACGAACCGCTTTGGAAGAAGTGGTAGTTTTAATTTGATGATTTTGTGACGAGAGGACCAGGGTTTGAGTTTGAAATCGTTAATACAATAGAAAATCAGTTATGCAACTATAGGTCTGATAGGTAGCTCAGAGAAAGAGTGGAAGAACATGACGCCCAGCTCAATCAGATTTAGGATGCCACAGAAAGCCTTTTTAGACTATAAGTTATAAAAAAAATCGAGGAAAAAGAGGGAAAGAATTGGTTTCAAAAAACAAAGTTTACATTCGTAGCGCTGTTGCACGAACTGATTTCTTATGCTGGATTTACTCAGGAATACATTTGCCGGTAAACGCGTTTTCTTAACCGGTCATACAGGTTTTAAGGGCGCTTGGATGCTGCAGATACTACAGTGGCTGGGAGCTAATGTAAAGGGCTATTCGCTTGCGCCGGAAAAGTCGCGCGATCTTTATAACCAGATAGATGGAGATCGGCTCTGCTACTCTTCTGTCATTGCCGATATCAGAGATTTACATACCCTACAAGGCGAACTGATTCGCTTTGAGCCGCATTTCGTTTTCCATCTTGCCGCACAGTCCCTCGTTCGTCGCAGCTATGAAGAGCCTGTCGATACTTTTGTCGTCAATACTATCGGTACAGCAAACGTCCTGCAGTCAATACGTGGACTCGAAGCTCCTTGCGCGGGGGTAATGATAACGACAGACAAGGTATATGAGAATCCGGAGCGTGGCCTCCCCTTTCTGGAAGACGACAAACTTGGCGGCTACGATCCTTACAGTGCCAGCAAGGCTGCGGCAGAAATTGTGATTGACTCCTTTCGTCGCTCTTTTTTTCATCCTGGCAATCAGGCCACGCACCAAAAATCCGTCGCTTCTGCAAGGGCTGGAAATGTGATGGGTGGTGGCGATTATTCCGACGACCGCATCATACCTGATATTATTAGAGCATTAGAAAACGATCAGCATGTAGTATTGCGCAATCCTAAATCCATTCGTCCGTGGCAGCATGTATTGGAGCCACTCGGAGCTTATCTGTTGCTGGCCGCGAAAATGAATGAAGACCCTATCCGCTTTGCGACCGCCTACAATTTTGGGCCTGAGGCTAAAGATGAGAAGTCTGTAGAGGAACTAACTCGGATCTTTCTGACGGCGTTTGAAAGGGAGAGCCACTACGAGATATATCAATCGGATAAAAATCCACATGAAGCCAAATTATTGCTTTTAGACAGCAGCAAGGCAAAAAGAGATCTTAACTGGCAACCCAAGCTTGATGCCGCTACTGCGATACAATGGACAGCAGATTGGTATGCAGACCGCGCCAATGCTGGCGAAAAGTGCATGCGCCAGATTGAAGATTATTTTTCAAACAATCTTTAATGCTCGAAATAGAATCTTTGCCACTTTTAGGTGCCGCCCTCATTACTTTGCCAGCGTTCTTCGATACACGTGGCTCTTTTGTTAAGACTTTTCACGATACGTCATTAAAAGAACGCGGCATTGACTTCGAACTGAAAGAAAGCTATTTTTCATATTCTAAAAAGGATGTTATCCGGGGCATGCATTTCCAGTTGCCACCGCACCAGCATGCCAAGATCGTCTTTTGCCCACATGGCGCTATACTGGATGTAATGCTTGATCTAAGGAAAGATTCACCGACATACAAGCAGTACTTCGCAGAGGAACTTTCTCAACAAAACCATAAAGGTTTTTATATACCTGAAGGTTTTGCTCATGGCTTCAAAGCGCTTACCGATGATGCCTTAACATATTATCTTGTATCATCTGAATACAACAAAGAAAGCGACACCGGCATCAGGTATGATAGCTTTGGTTTCGACTGGAACGTAGAAGATCCCATTGTTTCCGAAAGAGATATGTCGTTTACTTCCCTGGAAGATTTCCAAAGCCCTTTTTAATGACCATGAAATCTCCCTAGTTAAGCATGGACTGTGCCCCTGCGTCTTTGTAAATTGC
>DATJDP010000017.1:0-7600 GCA_035497355.1 Flavipsychrobacter sp. | reverse complement strand
AGGTGTTTAGTATTGTATATAAGACTTAAAAAATAAGCTGTATCAATACTATCCTGTTTGTTTCATATTAGTTGCGTATACGTATTTTGGGCAGATGGCCGAGTGGTTAAAGGCGACAGACTGTAAATCTGTTCTCTCACGAGTACGGAGGTTCGAATCCTTCTCTGCCCACATTGTAATGTTGAATTTTGGATGATGAATGTGGAATAGAATGCTTAATTAGCAGATGCATTTGAAATTCATAATTCAACATTCATAATTAAACAAGCGGGAGTAGCTCAGTTGGTAGAGCGACAGCCTTCCAAGCTGTAGGTCGCGGGTTCGAGCCTCGTCTCCCGCTCTTTTTAGGAAATGCTAATTAGCTTGCTGGCTAATTAGCTAGTTGCGTAGAGGGAGTTATGCTTGAAGTTCTTTACTGGGTTCGTCAGCAATATTAGCGTCAGTAACTAATTTGGCTGGTTGACAATGCTGTTGTAGCTCAGTGGTAGAGCACTTCCTTGGTAAGGAAGAGGTCGGCAGTTCAATCCTGCTCAACAGCTCGAATGAATGTGAAGGTGTGCAAAATCTGGCAGAAAGTGAAAATGATTACGTGATTTGTATATTTCCTCATTGCATATAGCGATATTTGAAGACTATATAAAAAACAAACAATTTAACAACATCTCTTAAAAAAAATAAAAATGGCAAAAGAGACCTTTAAGCGGGAGAAACCCCACGTAAACATTGGTACTATTGGTCACGTTGACCATGGTAAAACTACTTTGACTGCTGCGATCACTACGATCCTTGCGAGCAAAGGTATGGCTGAGAAAAGAGGATATGATGAGATTGATGCTGCGCCTGAGGAAAAAGAACGTGGTATCACGATCAATACAGCTCACGTAGAGTACCAGACTGCTAACCGTCACTATGCGCACGTTGACTGTCCTGGTCACGCTGACTATGTGAAAAACATGATCACTGGTGCTGCTCAGATGGACGGCGCTATCCTGGTGGTTGCTGCTACTGATGGTCCTATGCCACAAACGAAAGAGCACATCCTTCTTGCACGTCAGGTAGGTGTACCTCGTATTGTTGTATTCATGAACAAAGTTGACCTCGTTGATGATCCTGAAATCCTTGATCTGGTTGAAATGGAAATTCGTGAGTTGTTGAGCAAATACGAATATGATGGTGACAATACACCAATCATCAAAGGTTCTGCAACCGGTGCGCTGGCTGGTGAAGAAAAATGGGTTGCTGCAGTAGAAGAACTGATGACTGCTGTAGATGAGTACATTCCTCTTCCTCCACGTCCAATTGATCAACCATTCCTTATGTCTGTAGAAGACGTGTTCACTATCACTGGTCGTGGTACTGTTGCTACAGGTCGTATCGAGCGTGGTATCATTAAAGTAGGTGAAAACGTTGAGATCGTTGGTTTCAATGACAGTCCTCTTTCTTCTACCTGTACAGGTGTTGAAATGTTTAAGAAGCTGTTGGATCAAGGTCAGGCAGGTGATAACGCAGGTTTACTGCTCCGCGGTATTGAAAAGAAAGATATCCGTCGTGGTATGGTAATCTGTGCTCCTAAGAGCATCACTCCGCACACTGAATTCAAAGGCGAAGTTTATGTACTGAGCAAAGAAGAAGGTGGCCGTCACACTCCATTCTTCAACAAATACCGTCCTCAGTTCTATTTCCGTACTACTGACGTAACAGGCGAGTGCAAACTTCCTGAAGGAGTAGAAATGGTAATGCCTGGTGATAACGTAAATCTGCATGTACAACTTATCGCACCAATCGCGATGGAAAAAGGTCTGAAATTCGCGATTCGCGAAGGTGGCCGTACAGTAGGTGCCGGTCAGGTTACTGAGATTATCAAATAAACAGTTCACAGTTTGCGGCAAGCAAATTGCTACAGAATAACACAGCCATCGGGAAACCGGTGGCTGTTTTGTTTTAACGCAATTACAGCAGATATTTGAATAATGGTACCTGATAAAATTTATCTCAATACCGCTTCCTGCGGGTTGCTCAGCAAAGAGAGTGTGGACGCCGCCGATGTCCTTTATCAAGGCATGCAAACCGATGCCAGCAATGCAGCGGAGCCGTTTCGCGACTCTGGTATTAGCCGTATCAGAACCACGGTTGCGTCGTTTATAAAGGCAGAAACATCGCAGGTTGCGCTCATTCCTAACTTCTCATGGGGATTAAACGCCATTGTACAATCGCTCAATGGAGACGAAAAGATTTTACTATATCAGAACGACTACCCTTCGCTCATTGCGCCCTTCAGGATCAAGGGTTTTGATATTTCATGGATTGGAGACGAAGATGGTTTTCAGATAGACAATACGAAACTTAAAGAGCAGCTGCTCGACAAAGAGATTGAGATACTTGCTATCAGCCATGTTCAGTGGCTTACCGCGTTCAAAATAGACATTGATGACATAGGGCAATTTTGTAAAGAGCATCATATCACCCTTCTCTTGGATGCAACACAGAGTCTGGGTGCTGTTCCGGTATATTTAAGCAAGCACCATATAGACGTTCTGATCTGTAGCAACTACAAATGGATGAATGCTGGCTTCGGAACGGGGATCATGTATGTTTCCGAAAGCTTTATGAAGAAATATCCTCCGGTTATCGGCGGCAGTAATTCATACAACTACGCCACCGGGGCATGGAACTTTGAGCCTTCAATAATGAACTTTGAACCAGGGCACCTGAATATGCCAGGGCTGCTGATACTAGAAAAAGCGATTGAATACAAGCTGCATAAAGGGATTGAAAACATAGAAGCCCATAATCGGCGTTTACTGCAAACAATTGCAGACAATATCGATCCATCTTTCATTCTCGGCACTCCGAATAGCACAAATCGAAGCTCCATAATCATTCTTAAAGATCCCGGACACTTATTTGAGCGCCTGACAAATAACAGCATCGTTGCTATCAAACGTGGCAATAATATTCGTATCAGCGTTCATTTTTATAACACTGAAGAGGAGGTACTAAGACTTACCGAGCTGATAAAGTCCTGAATCAGAGCCGCCCAAACACATCTCTATAGGAATAACTACCTCGCAAAACACAGACAGGTAAATTTCACCAGGTATCGTGCGTAAAAACTTTTTTTGTTTTTTACGCTTCATGGCGTATTTTTACGCCATGGAACGTATCAAAGCAAGATCATTACCATCACTTACCAAGGCAGAAGAAGAGATAATGCATATCGTTTGGCAACTTGAGCCATGCCTCGTTCGTGATGTTATTGACCATCTGGGTCAACCCGATATTCCCCACAGTACAGTCTCTTCTGTGGTAAGGATATTAGAAAAGAAAGGCTTTGTAACCCACAAAGCGTATGGCAAAACCCACGAATACCGCGCCATTGTTACAAAGGAGGAGTATGCCCAGCAAAATGTAAAAAGCCTGATAAAAAAGTACTTCGGCGGGTCTCCGTCCCAATTGGTGAGCTTTCTGGTAAAAGAAAATGATCTGGACTTAAAGGAACTGAACAAGCTGATGCAATCCCTTACAACTAAAAAGAAGTAATTATGCTGCAGTACCTGATTAATGCAAGCGCGATTTGGCTAATATGCCTTCTTTGTTATGAAGCACTTTTTCGCAGGGAAAGCTTTTATAAATACAACCGTTTGTTTCTGCTTTTTAGTCTTGCAGCCGGTTTGCTATTGCCAGCAGTCAGTCTGAACAAAATAATTCCCGTTGTTTCTCAAGAGAGAGAGAGCTTCGCTCAGCCTGTATCGCAGGTCTACAAGCTAAAGAGAAAGATAGCAGGGGCAGATGTACCACAGGTAAAGAACCCACAGCAGTCGGCGAGCACTCAGGTATCAGGAAGCAATACACAATTACTACTTTGGTCCATCTATTTTGCCGGCCTTGTTATTGGCCTCGTTCTGATCTTTCGGGAGGCCTTGTACCTATATCGGCTATATAAAAGTGGCAGAAAAACGGCGCTGCAAGGCTGCATCCTTGTGGAAACAGGAAAGAAGCACGGCCCTTTTTCTTTCTTTAAATTAATTTTTGTCAGCAGCAGGCAGGATTATAACGATACAGAGTGGAAATGGCTTTGGGCTCATGAGCTGGAGCACAAACTTCGCTTTCATTCACTCGATAATCTCGCGGTTATTGCTACCCGCCTCATTTTCTGGTTTCACCCGCTTCCGCACATCTTCTTCAAAAAGCTAAGGATGGTGCATGAATTTCAGGCGGATAAAGCCGCCGCGACGGAGATTCAGGAGTACGGAACCTTTCTTTTGGAACAAAGTCTTTTGCAACCTTCGCAAACTCTTACACATTCATTTAATTATTCACCAATAAAAATCAGGATAGCTATGCTTACAAGAGTCAGGAGTGCGCGTACACATTTGTTGAAATACCTTGCGGTGTTTCCCGTTATGCTGATACTTATCTTTTTCTGCACACAGGTTGTTTCAGGCGAAATGAATAGTAGGGCTGCGAAGGTTTACTTTAAAGGGAATGAGATTATCATGGGAGAATTAAAGGTCATTCCGTATTCTTACCGCGACGAAATACAAAATCAGAAAAAGATATTTATGCATGCCTCTTTGCCCGACTCTGTACTGGTTAAAGACTGGAGGGCAAACCGGTGGATAATGCAGCCTGTCCTTGCCGAAAAGATGCCATTATCAATTAACGGGAAACACATCTTTGGCCAGGAGCCCCAATACCTGATGTCTGATGCGGATGTTGATTACACAGCTCCTGTTTTTGGCGAGGCGGGCGATTTTGAAGAATACCTGTTCTCAAAACTGCAGCCAGAGCTTAATAAGCTTGACGATGGCGCTTATGGCTTCAAAGTAAACAGAGTGGTAATTGATGATCGTGGGGCAATCGCTTATTATGAGGAACAGGGTATAGAGAAGTATATAGAGCCGTATGCACAAGGTCGTGATATCAGCAAAAATTTGAAAGAGGCGATTCAAAAGAAAATGGCAGAAGCGCTCAATACTTCCGTAAAGTTTACTCCTGCACAAAAAGACGGCAGAGCGATCAATGCACGGGTAGGTGTAGGTATTTATAATATCTTGGTAAAGCACCACAAAGCGACCTTAATGAAGGATGGAGGATGTTGACGAGAATTAAGGGAAAGTATGCTAAGGCTGCATCGGGGATGTAGCCTTAGCTTTTTGTAAAGAAAGTTGCAACAGCTTTTTCCTTTCAAATGCCATTTTAATTGCGTTAATTTTCTCGATATTAGCGGAAAAATTTATTAGGCAGGAATATGGAACTGACCAAGGAACAGAAAGGCATTATAAACTCATCAGGCAACATTAAAGTGAATGCAGTTGCGGGCTCCGGCAAAACCACTACTATCATAGAATATGCAAAGGCAAGACCTCGATCAAGCAAAATTTTATATCTGGCTTTCAACAGATCAGTGAAGTTGGATGCCGAAAGAAAATTTACTCAAAAAGGTCTGGATAACGTAAAGGTTGAAACAGCACATTCGTTGGCGTATGGTCGTATCGTTTTTAAAAATGGGTATGTTGTAAAATCAAATGGCTATAATATTACGGAGATCGCAGAACTTCTCAATCTGAACGGATATGGAGAAAAATATGCGGAGTATATACTCGCTAATCATATCAATAAGTTTATTGCCCTTTTTTGCAATAGTGACAAAAAGCAGGTTCAGGACCTGAATTATCTGGAAACGGTGACAGATGGCAAGGCTGCGGCTTTTGTAGGTAGGCATTATGATTACATTGAACGCCAGGCGCGTCTCTTGCTAAGCAAGATGGACAAGGGTTCAATTGACATAACCCACGACTTTTACCTCAAGAAATTTCAGCTTTCTGAACCGACGCTCCACTACGATTACATTCTATTTGATGAAGGACAGGACGCGTCTGCTGCTATGCTCGATATCTTTTTGAAGCAAAGGGCGACAAAGCTGATAGTGGGGGATACCCATCAGCAGATCTATGGCTGGAGGCATGCTGTTAACTCCCTTGAAAAAGTTGATTATCCGACTTTTCATCTTTCAACAAGCTTTCGCTTTAAGCAGCAAATTGCCGACCTGGCCGTGGAAGTCCTGGGATTTAAAAAGCATATTAACAAGGACAAGAAAATCGTAATTATCGGCAAAGGAAGTACTGAAGCAATACAAACTAAGGCGGTGCTTGCACGCACCAATCTTGGACTATTGCTGAAGGCGATTGAATATGTCACTGAGAAAAAGGAGCTGAAGCATATTTATTTCGAAGGCAACATCCATTCCTATACTTATGCTGATGATGGTGCTTCCCTTTATGATGTATTGCATCTGTACAACGGAAAGCATCATCTGATCAAAGACCAGTTGATAAAGAAGATGAAATCGCTTGCCGAGCTTGAGGAGTATATCCGGACGGCGGAGGAAGTGCAGCTTGGAATGATGGTGGAGATTGTAAAAGCATATGGCAATGAAATTCCTAAGATTATCAAAAAAATTAAAGAGAAACATATAGGCGATAATGACAAGGATAAAGCTGAGATCATTTTTTCTACAGTGCATCGCTGCAAGGGAATGGAGTATGACACGGTTCAGCTTGTAAATGATTTTATTACAGAAGAAAAGCTAGAGGAACTTAAAAAGGAAAAGAAAGAAATACAGGCCGACAAGCTGAATGAAGAGATAAATCTGCTTTATGTAGCTGTGACGCGTGCGAAAAAGAGCCTTTACATTCCCGAAGCGTTAATGCCAAAGAATTTCAAGAGGGCTGCGGATATTCATGTGTTGAAGGAGCCCCCAGTAGAAGAAGGAGTGCAGAACCAGGCGGAAAGTCAACCAAAACAACACGCTGTTGCCGGTTTGCCTAAGGCCTATTCTCATGACATGATAAGAGAAAAACATAAAGATGCTTATAAACCATGGACACCTGAATTGGATGCGAAGCTTGAACAGATGTTTTCGGAAGGCGTTAACCTCAGAGACCTGGCAAAACATTTTGGCAGAACAAGAGGGGCTATTGAAGCCCGTATTAAAAAGCTGGAATTGAGAGAGAAGCTCGTGTAGATATTCAATGGAAGCCGAATTGATAATTGCTGATTTTCTACTGTTGATGATGCCTATCGGCATTCAGTTTGTGCAAACTGAATGCCCTTTTGCTTCTCACGGAATTCCTTTTGTGACAATCTGAATTCCTTTTGTCGCAATCTGAATTCCTTTTGTCACAAACTGAATTCCTTTTGTCTGTAACTGAATTCCTTTTGTCTGTAACGGAATTCCTTTTGTCTGTAACTGAATTCCTTTCGCCGTAATCTGAATTCCTTTTGTCACAAACTGAATTCCTTTTGTCTGTAACTGAATTCCTTTTGTCGTAAACTGAATTCCTTTTGTCTGTAACTGAATTCCTTTTGTCTGTAACGGAATTCCTTTCCTCGTTAACCGAATTCCCTCTGTCTCTATCCAAATTCAGTTTATATCTAATGGAATTCAGTGTATCAGTGACCCCTCCTAAAATTACTTGACAGTTTTTGGTGTTAATTTGAGAGAATGCTAACAGGATTTTTGATATTCCTGAAACAAGATTACGATTTAGTTTTTATTCCTGATTTTAAAGTTATTTATTTACTTGCTCCTGCTTTT
>DATJDP010000016.1:0-30400 GCA_035497355.1 Flavipsychrobacter sp. | reverse complement strand
CTTGAGGAAAAATCGGGGTTAGCACCTTATTTCATGCTCGAAAAAAAGGTTACCAAGCATTATTCTGCCGGGCTGGACCTTGAACTCACCGTCATTCAGTTCCTTCTAATGCGAGAATATATGAATCTTGCAGCCTGGCTGCTGTGCTCCTCTCATGAGCAAAAGCTGAGAGAAGAGATTGCTGTAGAAGACGGATATGGGGAGGAAGATATAGAATGGTATCTTAGAAATGTATCCAATATCCTCCGGGACAACGGAGCGCTTGAGGACATAGTTGAAGACAAGTCATTCTTTTCCTTAATCGAATGGGAAGAGTAGTGCAATTGCCTTTACTGCTGTAGAAATTATGCCGGAATATTAAGGGAAACATACATTACGGTAGCTTTGCCGTAGCGAGTTTCCCTTTTCTCGTCCTAACTTTGCGCCCTTATGTTAGTTTCCCTGCAAAATGTATCTTTTTTCTTTGGTGCGCGCCCTATTATTGAAAATGCAAGCTGGCAGATCAATGCCGGAGAGCGAATAGGTTTAGTGGGCCACAACGGAGCCGGCAAGTCTACCGTGCTTCGAATGATCACTGGTGCTTACAAGGTAGACGAAGGAACGATCGCGAAACCAAAGGACGTAACGCTGGGTTTCTTCAACCAGGACCTGCTTAGCTTTTCTTCTTCCGAAACGATTCTCAAAGTTGGGATGCAGGCCTTTGAAAAGGCACATGAAGTAGAAAGGGAAATGGAGCGGCTACTGAAAGAGCTGGAAACAAAGCCGGACGACGCCAAACTGCTGGATGATTATAGTCATGCTTTGCACGATTTCGAAATGGCTGGTGGCTATGAAATGGAGCACCGGACAGCGGAAGTATTAGAGGGATTGGGATTTTCTACAGAAGATCTGCAACGTCCTTACAATGAGTTTTCCGGAGGCTGGAGAATGCGTGTATTGCTGGCGAAGATGATGTTGCAGGCACCAGATCTTTTGCTGCTGGATGAGCCTACCAACCACCTTGATCTTCCGTCTATAGAATGGCTGGAGCGTTATCTGCAGGGTTATCCTGGTTCGGTTGTGATTGTTTCCCACGATAGATACTTCCTCGATAGAATGGTGACAAAAATTGTAGAAGTATGGCAGCGCGACCTGGTACAATACAGCGGAAACTATTCGTTTTTCCTACAGGAAAAGGAAGAACGGATGGATCTGCAGCAACGGGCGTACGAGAATCAGCAGGAATATATACGCCAGCAAGAGCGGTTTATTGAACGATTCCGCGCCAAGGCGACGAAGGCAGCACAAGCGCAGAGCGCTATCAAAAGGCTGGACAAACTTGACCGGATAGAAGCGCCGGATGGAACCGTACCGGCCATGAACATCAATTTTGATGTAGCCGTACAACCTGGAAAGATCATTTGCACCCTCAAGGATATTACGAAACGCTTTGGCAGCAATACCATACTTGAACATGCAGATCAGGAAATTTTCAGAGGCGATAAGATTGCCCTAATCGGAGCGAACGGAAAGGGGAAATCCACTTTGTTGCGAATTATCGCCGGCCGTGAAACCTTTGAGGGTGAAAGAAAGGAAGGGCACAATGTAGAGGAGAGTTTTTATGCGCAGCACCAATTGGAGGCGCTGAATATAGAGCATGAAGTACTTGAAGAGATGAAGACCGCGGGCACCGGTAAAACGGAGCTTGAGCTGCGACAATTGCTTGGCTGTTTCCTGTTCAGCGGTGACGATGTTTTCAAAAAGATCAAGGTGTTAAGCGGAGGTGAGAAGGCGCGGGTAGCATTGGCGAAAGTAATAGCAGCGAAAGGTAACTTCCTGATGCTGGATGAGCCTACCAATCACCTGGATATGCAAAGTGTGGAGATGCTAATAGAAGCACTTAATAAATACGACGGCACGTTGATTTTTGTTTCGCACGATCGTTACTTCATTTCTGAAACCGCAAATAAGATATGGTGGATAGAAGATAATAAGATAAAGGAGTTTAACGGGCCTTATGAGGAATGGCAGAGATGGCAGGCGGAGAGAGCTAAGGCCTTAGAAGGGACGGAGCAGAAGGCAGATAGCAGAGCGCAGAAGGTGGATAGCAGCGGACAGAAGACAGAAGGCAAGGAGCAGAAGGCAGACAACAAAGAAAAAAAGCAGGCGAGTGCCATTGACCAGCAACAACTGAAGCGGGAACATCAAAATAAGTTGAAAGCTTTTCAAAAGGTTGAGACAGAACTCGAGAAACTAAAGGGCGCGCTTTCCTCTCTAGAAGCCCAGTTGGGCGATCCCGCTGTATATGCGAATAAAGACCAGTTTTTGAAGCTCGACTCTGAATACAAAGCGTTAAGTCCTAAGCTCGAAGCCAAGAACAAGGAATACGAAAAGCTGTTTGAAGAAGTAATGCAGCTTGAAGAGAAAATAGGGTAGAAGTCTAGAAATCAGGTTATTATTTCGCAAACTTGAAAGAGCTGCATACCATGGTTCTTATATTTTATATTATTTTTATTTTCCAAAAGACTCAGCCATGCGCACAGGTAAAAAGGCATATTTCATTTTTGTTCTCGCATTTTTTATCAATGCAATCAGTGCTTACGCTTTAAAACCGATTAAAGCCTATCAGGCTACTCCCGCTAATTATGGTATTGAATTCAAAGAAAACCGAATTCCTTCGGGCAAGGCGGTAATTAACTCATGGCTACTTTTGCAAAAGGACACTTCTGTTAAGAAGGCTTTTATTATCTGTCACCATGATTATGGAAATATGAGTTTTTCTCTTCCCGTGGCGTACGAAATGTATCAAAGAGGGTATAATGTAGTATTGTTTGATTATCGCGGATTTGGTGCCAGCAGCGCTTTTGAGATGGATAGCAATAAGCTGTTTTATCCTGAATTTGTTGAGGATTTTTTGAATGTTTATCACTTTTATAAAGATCATAATCGTTTAGATATGCGTGTTTACGCAGCGTCTATGGGAACCATTATTTCGACTATTGCTTATGCCCAACATTCTGACTTATTCAAGGAGCCTTTTGTCTACGATTCCTTTATAGAATCACTTTCATATATTTTAAATTATATTGCAAAGCTAAAGCACCGTCCGTTCAATGCTCCAATAAACGAAGCAACCTACCAGGCCGACGTGGATAAGCTGAAAGCTAAATCAGTGACATTTTTTCGGGGCGATAAAGACATTGTAGCCCACGCCGCAAACAGTAAGTTAACTAATCGAAATTGGAAGGTTGTTTCATTTGACGGTGGCCATTTGCAGGCACCCTATCTTCTTAAGAAGAAGATGTTTGATGCCATTTGTAATTAAGCTCAGCGTGGCGTAGTATCTTTGCCGCCCATGATAAGGATCGGGAAAATTGTTGCTACCAATGGTCTGCAGGGCGCGATTGTGCTTACGCATATTGTGGGCGAGTCTACATGGCTCAAAAAAGACGATGTTTTGTTCCTTGAGTTAAACAAGGACAGCTTCATCCCATTTTTTGTGATTGCTGTAAAGCCGGTCAATAAAGAAGAGTACATCCTGAATGTTGAAGACGTAGATACCCTGGAATCTGCGAAGAAGCTTATCGGCAAACAAGCATACGTTAAGGAAGATATCCTCTCGAAATATACCAGTGACTCCCCTTTGCTATGGATAGGATTTAATATTGTAGATAAAGAGCGAGGTTCGGTGGGGGCTATAGAGGATGTAATGCAGACCGGTCATCAGTGGCTGGCAAAAGTCACTTATGAGGGAAGGGAAGTATTGATACCTCTGATAGATCAAATGATTCTTGACACGAACGTTCGGAATAAGTTTATAAGGATGGAGCTACCTGAGGGCTTGCTGGATATCTAAAAAAGAATCGTTGAGATGCGAATTGACATAATTACCGTTGTGCCGGAACTGCTGGAAAGCCCTTTAAATCATTCCATTATGAAAAGGGCCCAGGCAAAAGGATTGCTTGAAGTGGTCTTACACAACTTAAGAGACCACACACCTTACAAACACGGTCAGGTGGACGACTATCAATTTGGTGGAGGGGCAGGGATGGTGATGATGCCCGAACCGCTGGCCATCTTATTAGATAAGTTGAAACAGGAACGACACTACGATGAAGTGATCTACATGACGCCCGATGGCCGTGTTTTCGACCAGAAGACCGCTAATTTTCTTTCTCTGAAAGAAAACATCACAATAATATGTGGACATTATAAAGGGATTGATGAACGTATTCGGCAACATTATATAACGAGGGAGATTTCTATCGGCGATTTCGTGTTGAGTGGCGGTGAGCTACCTGCAGCGATAGTCGTGGACGCCATCGGACGACTTATTCCCGGAGTGCTGAACGATGAAACTTCAGCATTGTTTGATTCTTTCCAGGATAATTTGCTTGCTCCGCCTGTCTACACGCGCCCGGCCGACTTTCGGGGGATAAAAGTACCGGATGTTTTACTCTCAGGAGACCCAAAGAAAGTGGACGAATGGCGGCATGAAATGTCGCTCCAACGCACCAAAGAAAGACGCCCGGATCTTCTGGACGACGAAACAACGGATTAAGTACAAAAAATTTTTGCAATACTCGATATTACCATTACCTTTGCAAACCCAAAATAATAGTAAAAAATGGATGCTATAGCTTTTGTTCACGAGCAGATGTCTGGAAAGAAGGAATTTCCAAAGTTTAAAGCTGGCGATAACATTACAGTCAATTATAAAATTGTAGAAGGAAATAAAGAGCGGATCCAGGCCTTTAAAGGCGATGTGATCAAACGTCAGGGTCGCGGTGCTACCCAAACATTTACCGTTCGTAAGATTTCTGACGGTGTAGGTGTAGAACGTCTATTTCCGCTGTTTTCTCCTAGTATCGATTCTATTATTCTGAACAAAGTAGGTCGTGTGCGTCGTGCGAAACTGTTTTACCTCCGCGAACGTAGTGGTAAATCTGCACGTATTAAAGAAAAGAAGAGAATTCACCAGGCATAATCGCCACTGGAAATATTTCATTGAAAGAGAACACTTTTGTGTTCTCTTTTTTTATTTTTGTTAACTATCTTTCGATATTTTTAGGGCGAGTCCTCACTAATGAGGAAAAACTACCGTCTATAATAGTGTTTTGTTAAAAGTTATTGATCACTTATTTGTATTCAAATGACCAGGCTTATTGCTACATACACCCAGAGAGCCTTTGCTTCCTGGCTTTTACACAAGCAGCAGGCAACAATTACTAAATACTCAAATCCTCCAATGCAGAGAAGTAATTTAATCACAAGCTTATTTTCCAATCTGATGAACAGAAAATTTACCGGTGGCTATCAAAAGTTTGCCTGTACCATTGCGTTTGCACTAGCTTTCACGATGGCAAAGGCAGCTTATATTCCTGTTTCCCTTACGGGTTATAATGCCGATGTGGTGGCTAACGGCACGGGGCTCCCAACAACGTCTACTTCTATAGCGTTCGATTCTGCTACTGCCACTACAAACTATGTATTGGTGGCGGATAACTATCAGGTAACAGGTGTAAGTCCACTTCCTACCTATTCCATCGCATCAAGCGGAATAGTAAATAGTGCTGTTACGAGCGGACTTGCATATACTCTTGCTTCTTTTAATAGCGGTAATTCTCTGAGACTTGTCGGAACAAGTGCTCCTAAAAACACAGGAACACTTACTTTCCCGACACCAAATTATTATATCGGTGATGTTTACATCCTTGCTGCAGCAGCAAGTGGTTCGGCTACGGCAACTTTCACTCTTAATTTCACGGGCGGCGGCACTCAGACTTATACTACTACTGTAGAAGACTGGATGAACGGGACTACTCCTGCTGCACAAGGAATTGGTCGGGCCTTAAGAAGCACCGGAACTTTGGATGCGGCAGCAGGTGCTACCAATCCGCGTCTGTTTGAAATACATATTCCAATTAGCTCATCTAATCTTAGCAAAACTATTCAAAGTATAACCGTAACAAGAACCGGTGGGTCTACACTGGAAAGTGTGTTGAATGTGCTTGCCGTAACGGTCGATAACCAGAATTGTTTACCTGTTACAGGTTTAGCTGCATCACAAATCAAAACTACAAGCGCTAACTTAAATTGGAATGCAGTTGCAGGCGCAAACGGTTATGAATATGCCATTACCACCAGTTCTGTGCCTCCAGCTTCAGGCACACCTCAAACAGCAACGAGCTATAGCGCCTCAGGGCTCAATCCTGGTACTGTATATTATTTGCATGTAAGAAGCAGTTGTCCCAACGGCTCTTTTTCTGGCTGGACTACGCTGTCTTTTACAACTCCTATTATTGTTAACAGATATGCTGGCGTAGTCGGCTATGATGACTGTAATAATCGTCTTATCGTAGATGACGCAACGGGCTTCAATATTGGCGACACCGTAATGTTATTTCAAATGAAGACATATGCGGTGGACTCTAGTAATACACAGACCTTTGGCGATACTCTGGCATATCAGGGAGCGGGTAATTATGAGTACAATGTGATTCGGTCTAAGAATGGCAATACCCTGGGATTAAAATATAAAGTAAAGCGTACTTATCAATGGACACTTGGTAAAGTGCAATTAATACGTATTCCTACTTACCAAAATTATACAGTAAACACACCGCTTACTTGTCTTCCCTGGGACGGTACAAAAGGTGGGATATTGGCTTTCAAGGTAATTAATACCTTAACACTGAATGCCGATATAGATGTGACAGGTAATGGCTTTAAAGGTGGTGCTCCTCTTTACTCTACTCAGTTTTCCTGTAATAAGACAGATTATTATTATGATGGGACAACAAACTTCGGTGCTGCGAAAGGCGAAGGCATAGGTGTACTGTCTCCATCAAAGCTTTACGGGAGAGGAAAGCTAACAAACGGTGGCGGCGGCGGAAATGATAATAATAGCGGTGGCGGCGGCGGAAGCAATGGAGGAACAGGTGGTGACGGTGGTTACCAATACCAAGCTGCTATTTGGTGTACATCTTCTATTATACCCAATATTGGAGGCATCGGAGGATTAAAATTAAGCTACAATAACCTTCTTAATAAGGTCTTTCTTGGAGGCGGCGGTGGGGCCGGACATGGAGACAATATGGGTGAAACCGGTGGGGGAAATGGCGGCGGTGTTGTAATAATCGATGCAGACAATATAATCGGAAATAACCATATTATTAATGCCAATGGAGACAACGCACCGCAATGTACAGGTGCAGGTCCTAACTGCCAGGATGATGGTACCGGTGGTGGTGGTGGTGCTGGAGTAGTCGCTATTAAGGCGAATAGTATTACTAATCTTCTCCAGGTAAACGCGAAAGGCGGTAAAGGTGCAAACGCATATTCAAGTGTAACTGTAAATGCAACTTTTGCAACAGGCCCAGGTGGCGGTGGTAGTGGCGGTATTGCATGGTTCAGTGCTGCTGCCAATCCCGTAGGCGTTGCAGTAAATACTAGTGGAGGTGCCGCCGGTGTTTTACCACAATTTTTAAATACCCCGAATGGCGCCACGCCTGGTGATGCGGGGGCGACAGTTAACAATCTCGCTCTGAACTTCCCTGTTACACCTCAGGATACTTTCCCTATCAAACACAATTTGGACTATAAAGACAGTATCATTTCCTGTGCAACCGTCTATTTCCAGAACCTGACCGTGCCCGCAACAAACGTATTTGCATGGTGGTGGAGCTTTGGAGATGGCGATACTTCTTTCCTAATGAGTCCTACTCACACCTACGGAACAGGAGGCACATATACTGTAAAACTTGCCGTAACTGATAATGGCGGCTGTACGGATACATTAGTACGCGTGCTTAACCTCAACTCAATTAACTATAGCATTACGGATACTGTACTCGGTTGTAAAACCATTGAATTTGGTGCGGTCCAAAATAGTGGACCCGGAGGTATGACTTTCGATTGGGACTACGGCGATAATGATACAGGTTCCGGGAACCCATCTACTCACGTTTACCAGGTCGGAGGGGATTATACTGTAGTGCTCACTGTAACTGATTCAACCGGTTGTCAGGATACGACACATCTGGATTTCCATGTCGAGGACATAACGGCAGCGTTCACTGTTAGTGACGATACCATTTGCCAGGGAGAGTCGGTCACATTTACCGACGCCTCCGGTACGAACGCGATTTTCTATGCCTGGACTTTCGGTAATGGCTTAATTGATAGTGCACAAAACCCTGTGCAGGTTTATCCGAATAGTGGTGTTTATCCGGCAAAACTCGTGGTCGGGGAAATAACCGGTTGTTTAGATTCCTCGACACTGAACATTGTCGTAGATTCTATCTCTCCTGTCGATTATATTCCTTCAGATACGCTTTTGTGCGAGGGGCAGACAATTATATTGACAGCATATTATCTCGCGGACAACGTGACTAAGACGGAATGGGATTTAGGCGACGGCTTTAAACTTCCTAATTCGGATTCCGTAAAGCATGCTTACGATACCTCTGGTAATTTTAATATTACATTGACCGTTAAGTTTAGAGCGTGTCCGGACATCGTATTTGCAAAGGATATTCATATCAATCCATTCCCTGAGCTAAATCTCGGTCCTGATACTTCCATGTGTCCGAATGGTCCGGCGCTTGTGTTGGTAGATAACATTAATATCAGTAACCCTGATGCGAGATGGCATTGGAACACAGGCGACTCAACCAGCAGCCTTACTGTTTATCATCCAGGAATCTATATGGCAAGTGTAAACGTGGATGGTTGTGTCACTAACGATAGTGTTGAAGTATTCAAAGACTGTTATATTGATATCCCGAATGCGTTTACTCCGGATAACGACGGTGCTAACGACTACTTCCTGCCTCGTCAATTATTATCTGAGAACGTCTCTCAGTTTAAGATGGTAATCTATAATCGTTGGGGCCAACAGGTTTTCCAAACGGTTAGTGTTAACGGCAGAGGTTGGGACGGTAAATTCAATGGACAAGATCAGCCAATGGGCGTGTATGTCTATAAGATTGATGTAAGCTTTAGGAACGGTGCAACGGAAAGTTATACCGGAAACCTTACCCTGCTCAGGTAGATACTTCGAAGTAAAATAAACAAAGCGGCTGTATTCACGGATACAGCCGCTTTCTATTATATACAATAGGCGTTGCCCTTGCAGATTGTCGTACTTCCCTTAGAAGCCGCAGTACTTTATCAGAGCTCACTGGCTGGGTTTGGATAAGGATGCGCATAGGTAACAGCGCAAGAAGCCGGAAGGATATTTATCTATTCTTTATTTCGCCTCATTAAAGAGACTCTCAATACAATGCCAGCTTGTAATAACGCCCTCGCTAACGCTGGCGGGTCCAGAATTACATATGGTAAAGCCTCCTCGTTTTGGAAATCACTGAAGGTCTTAAACGATTCTCTCAGCTTCGGGTGCGTAACGACGTTTCGCACTCAATATTCTGTCATCATCATGTGCGAAACACCGTTTCGCACATGATGATGAGCCTTCTACCTGTGCGAAAAGTGTTTTCGCACCTCATCCCAGGATTTTCATGGGTGCGTAACGTCGTTTCGCACATAATGTGGAGGTTTTCATGTGTGCGAAAGGTCTTTTCGCACATGATGCAACGGTTTTCACGTGTGCGAAAAGACCTTTCGCACGCAATGTGAAGACTTCTACGGGTGCGAAACGTCGTTACGCACCTGATGTCAGGAGAATCCAATATACAATCAGTGTTTTGGCTTTTTGCCCGACGAAAATGTGGCTTTGGACACATAAGCTCCTCATTTTCCCATATAAATGCAGTTGCTGCGGAGTAGTCCTTCCAACAGAAGCCCTCGATCACAAAAGCTTCCAGAAGAGACAGATCCAAAACTGATCGCTGACAAATAATCGCAATAAGTATTTGCCCGTTCCCAGTTTAATAACCCAATATCTTAAACACGTAGGTTGGCGTTTTTAACCAGTTGATTCGTTGAAGATTAAGGCTGAAGGTAACGCCATCAAGAATGCTTGTCTTGCCGGTTATGCTTTTCCGGTAGTCGTTATAATCCTGGCTGCGCACCAAAGGAACGTAAATATTTATTATATCCAAAAGGTATAGTTCAAAGCCACCATCGAATAATATCTTATTCTCGCTTGGATTCAACTTTGATGCATCAGCGAAAGTTGCCGCGTCAATAAAAAGCCGGATTGGAAGCTTTTTTAAAGGCAGGTCAGATTTCAGATTTATTGCAGCGAGCCAGTTGTCGCTTCTGCCAATGCCATAGCTGCTTAAATACATAAATGTTGGGATCTTCATCCCACCCTCGCGTATTGATATTTGCCTTGCACTAAAGCCTGTCTGTTCACTCCTGCCTATATAAGTATCGTCGTAGAGATAATCAGACATTCCGGTAAAGATGCTGTTGAGGTAGTACCGCTCCTGAGAAGCATCGTCATTAAAGCCAAAGAATTTGCCTCCGTAAACCCGTGCATATAGCGACTTCCCTCTAGTGTTGTAGTTAATCTTAATATTGCCTTCCATGCTGAGTTTAGCGAAGCTTTCGCCCACCTGTCCTTCTATACTGTAGGTAAATGGGTTGAATGTTCTATCATTGGAATGAGTATAGCGGATCAACCCATACATGTTGTTCTCCTTGCCGATGGAGGGTTTATACAGGCTATCTGTTAAGTCAAGATCATAGTTAAAGTTATCCTCCTGAATATAGTAACCCTTTATGGTCAGTGTGCGGTTTACGCTGCTAGTAGCAATTGGCTCTTTGAGAACAAAGTTTAAGGATGGTGCTAACTTTATATATCGTGCAAACAAGTCCCTGGTTATATTTGTATTTGTCTCATTGTAACTAAAGGTCTTTGCATCCAACTGTAAAAAGATTTCTTTAAATGTATTGCGCGGATACCACGAATAGCTCGCCGAACCGGCTCCAATAAGGCTCTTACTCTTAAATCCGTACATGGGCGCAATGGCAAATTTCAGTCTTGTTTCGGGCCATGTAAGGTTGTGAAACAAAAGTCCCGTTTCGAAGCCGTCATACAGATTGTAGCCAATAGCAGGCATCACAAAAACTTTTTGCCTTTGACCTAGGTTTGTCCCAACAAATGGCCGCAATGCAAGTCCTGTACGGTGAAATACTCCGCTTCTTCGATAAGTATTATTTTGCGTTCTGCCATCGGGTATGTCTTTCGAAATACGTATTGATGTCCAGGAAGCTGCGCTGTCGGACAATTGAATGCTTGTAGTGTTAGAGAATGGAAGAGAAGTGCTTGTAGCAAGCAAACTGTCTCCATGATAGGCGCTAACTGCAACAGGGAAACTTCCGTTTGCTTTATTTTTGACCAGAACCTCTATTCCATTGTTTGTATTCTTTACTTTTTGAATCGAAAAATTGACCAGTCTGTCTGTTGTCAAAGCTTCTTCAAAGAACCAGTCAATAGGCTTATCTGTGTGCTGCTGCATGACTTTTTGAAAGTCTCCAGGATAAGGGTGTTTGAACTTCCAGGTGTTATAATAATCCTTCATCCCTGCGTCGAAGTTTTCCTTGCCCATATAAGACTCCAGCCAGCGGAGCATTGTCGCCGTTTTATAATAGACATCCATTCCATAATTGATTTCTTTAAAGTTGTTGGAAGTCTGTTCTATCGCCTGGTCATTGGCCGAAGCAGCAAGCTCGTAAAGAATGGAATACATGCTCACGTCTATTGAAACCGTTCTTTGCTTCTTTTTACCTCCCTGTTTCGTTTTTGTAGTATCGCTATTCCTTAGCGCCTCATTGGTTCTTTGTTCGTAAAATGTATTAATTCCCTCGTCCATCCACGCATGATCTCTTTCGTTGGAGGCGAGCATGCCATAGAACCAGTTATGTCCCGCTTCATGAACGATTGTTGTTCTGTTACCCTCATTGATGTCAATAATAGCAATGGTTGGATATTCCATACCTCCTCCTGCTTTCATGTCCCCCTGCACCGCCTTTATGGTGCGGTAGGGATAAGGGCCTACCCATTTTCCATAGTGTGTTACCGCTTCTTTAAGGTACTCGTTTGCTTTCGACCAGTTTTTTTCATACTTAGGAAGAAAAGCTGCCCAGGTGGTAATCACATCATCTGTCCCTGGACTAGTCACTGTATCTTTCCTCACCACCCATCTTTTATCTGCAAACCAGGCGAAGTCGTGAATATTATCTTCGGTAAAGCGAATGGTTTTCAGTTCTGTGGCGCTTTCAGGGAAATTTATTTTAGTGACTACCTTTTTGGGAGCGCCATTGACGTTTTTTATGATAGTAAACGTTTTTTGAGAGTCCATTTTTACCGGCATTTGCGCGAGGCTATCCAGCCATTTTATCTCCGATGCAGTTTGCAGATTTCCCGTTGCCATTACCACATAGTTTTTGGGCAGCGTAATGCTTACATCATAACTGCCAAATTCGCTGTAGAACTCCCCCTGATCCAGGTAAGGGATAGGATGCCAACCTTTTTTGTCATAAACAGCAGGCTTGGGAAACCATTGAGAGATAAAATACGCCTGTCCGGTGTGGCCAAGCCTTGAAAACACTTCAGGGATTTTTACACGAAAAGGAGTAGTGATTTTAACGCTTTGACCCGGCAAAAGGGGATGTGGCAGATCTATACGCGCAATATCCGGCGTGCGTTCTCCATAAAAATAAGCGACTTCATTTCCTTCAATAACAAACTGAATGCTATCAATAAAGCCGCGCGCTGCAGCGTCGGCATAGTAGAACCCGGTATGTCCGTTTCGGTATTGCTGTTCTGCAAATGCGGTATGGTCGTGGCTATAGGCATTCGGCCAAAGATGAAAATAGAGATAGTGAAGCGTATCCGGCGCATTATTGTGATAGGTTAACTCCTCAAAGCCTCGTAGCATGTTGCCTTTATCGTCAAGGCTTACCTCGATCCGGGTATCCACCTTTTGCTGCCAGTAGCTTTGCGCAGAAGTGATCTGTGAAACAAGAAAGAGACCTAACGGAAGTAATATTTGCTTCATATTGCTAAGGTAAAAGTTAAGCTTTGATACTTTAAACTATTAACTATCTTCTATTATTGTTTATTAATTTGTCATTCAGAAAATTGCCCGGCATTACTCATGTTTAATAAGAGTGACACTTACAGTGAGGATCAACTTTTGGATATTGTGCAGCTTTATAATCAGCTAAAGTTTCAATTCCTGCTCAATAAAAGCTATGGACAGGCGCTGTTGACAAGACTCAACTATGGCGATCAGCTTACGGCGAAGGAGGTGGACGAACTCAGTATGTTCGTGAAAATATCGGAAACGATGGATACCATAGAGCAGATATTGCTGGGAGGTGTTGTCACAGATATTATCGAGCGGTGCAGGCTCGCCAAAATCAAGGCGGAACTTGGAATAGCTGAATGGATGACAATCTGGGAGCGACTGCAGCCAATCTATAATACTTACCTTGAGGTGGCAGCGGAAAGAGGTTTGTGAGAGGGGATGGAATCATGATTTGTCATAAAGCGCTTCCTGTTTCTCTACTATTTTTTCGACCCTTTTATCAGGGATAAACCATATTGCAGCGACCAATGTTATTAGCAACAGGCTCACGGCTGTACTGATAAAGGCAACCCCTGTGGAAAGCAAATAGATCACGAGGGATAATTTTCCCTTCCAGTCTTTGCCCATTGCCGCAGCAAGTTCTTTGTTGTCTTTGCCGCAGGACACGAGCGCCCACAGAAGCAGCGTATAAGCTATAGCTGCACCGATCAAAACTGCATTGTACAAGATGATCGTCCATTTCGAAAAATGATTTTCCCCCATCCATGCCGTCGCAAAAGGTACAAGGGAGAGCCAGAAAAGCAGGTGCAGGTTTGCCCACATGCTTTTTCCGTTAATGTGCTTTACCATATGTAGGAGGTGGTGGTGATTGTTCCAGTAAATGCCGATGTAGATAAAGCTTAGCAAATAGCTTAAGAAAACAGGGTAGAGCGGCTTTAATGCGGTAGGATCGTCGACATGTGGTACTTTGAGTTCAAGCACCATAATAGTAATAATAATAGCAAGCACGCCATCGCTAAATGCTTCCAGTCGTCCTTTTCCCATTACGCTAAAGTAATAAGGAAAGCTAAATCATTTGTTATGCGCTAAAATAGAAGCAGGAGGTATCATCTGTTCTTTTCCTCAATGATCTTCTGAATAACGGCACACACTTCATACTGTTCCCTTTTTTCGTAGTATTCCAGCCACGTTTTCAACGATTTTATGGGCATGGAAGCGAACATTTCTTCCTGCTCATCCTTCTTCATCGTCGAAACATCAAAGGAAAAAACTTCTTTACGGCTCCTCATTGGTCGTTTTCATTGGATTTAAGAGGAAACCCGATTGAATATTATGCCAGCGTGCGGGTTACCCCGTCTTCCTCATACTTTAGAAACGGCTTTAGGAGCGGTTTTTAGCCAGTTTAGGGGAAGTTCAGCCATTCGCCCTGGTCATTCATAAGCCTTATGGGAAATCGTTTTGCTCCTTTATGGGTCGGCACCCAGCCTCTTTTTTCCTGACAGACAAGCAGTAATCCATAATCATCTCCCATTACAATGAAATCATGTAATCTTGGGCCACGTGTAAAGTACGGTATGCTGCAATCGTGGTTCAGGTGTTCAGCAGTGGCATTTACATCAGGTGTAACAATGCCGATCTCACTCACTTCTTCGATCATTTTTGAGGAAAAACTTCCCGTAGAATGATAAGGCAGGTCAAAGCGAACGATAAACTCAACAATACTGCCATTATTGTCGTAGAAATAGAATGATTGAGCATTCCAGTTGTCATATCCCGCTATTAGCATGTCTTCATTCACAGGGAGGATGTCCAGCTTCTGGTTTATCCACTCAAAACTGTCGGAAAACTTATTGTTCGTTATGTTGAAGGCGAAGTGATAAAACGGTTTGCCGGTTCCGGCTGCTTCAAATGTTAGTGTGGTGTTACCTGCCTTAAAGCTTATCTTTTCATCTGTTTCATTCACAATTTCCAGTTCAAGGGTTTTATTGTAAAATAGTTTTGTACGGTGGAGAGCATTAGTCTGTAGTATGAGTTCGCGAATATGCATGATGTAATTCTTGCTGTTCTGCTAAAAATAATAAAGATAGTACCCGTATGATCACTATCGCATACAATCCATGTGTTGATAGTTGCAGGTAACGACATATAGACAAGCTGCTGGTTTAGTTAAGTCGATATCTTCCCGTAACAATAAACAGGTATGGGCGTCCTTGTTTAATCTTCTTTTTGAAGGGCAATTGATGCTTATCGTTTGTTTACTTTCAATTTTTACTATTTTGTAACCGCATTCACTTTAATTTCAAAAAATTAGCACGCTATGGCTCAGACTCTTTGCATTGATTGGGGCAATACTCTGGTAAAAACTGCATTGTTTGATGAAGAGAACAAAATAGTTTTTCGCGACCAGTTTGCGGATAAGGAAGCTGCTGCTTCTCTAAACCATCTGATAAGCAGTCATCAGCCCAAAGCCGGCATTCTGTCTGCAGTGGCACGCTACACTGATGATGTAGAACAAACGCTTCAGCAACAACTGGCTGTATTCCTTAAGCTTGATGCCAATACCAGCCTGCCTCTCATGAATGCCTATAGTTCGCCAGAGACACTTGGGGTGGATCGCCTGGCTATAGCGGTAGGAGCACAGTCGGCCTACCCGGATAAGAATATTTTGGCGGTAAGCCTCGGTACTTGCATTACCTACAATTTTGTACAGAAGAACCGTGCATTTCGCGGTGGAGCGATCTCTCCCGGATTAAGAATGAGACTGCGCTCTATGCATGAGTGGACAGATAAGCTACCAGAGGTAGAGCCGGAAGGGGAGGTGCTGCTACTCGGTTACGATACCGCTACCTGTATGCGCAGCGGCGCTATATACGGAATGGCTTCAGAGATAGATGGTATGGTGCATGCATTTGCAGAACAGTATGGTGATTTTAACGCTGTGTTAACTGGCGGTGATATGCCTTTATTTGCAAACAAACTTAAAAGCGAGATATTTGCAGACCCCGATTTATTGCTTAAGGGGTTGAACCTAATTTTAAAACATAATGTGCCACAACTACACTAAGCACTTTTTACTTTTTCTAAGTCTGTTTTCCGGATTTTCATCCTTCGCTCAAAACTCCAACAAAGAAAACTCCCCTTATTCCCGTTTTGGACTTGGTGAGCAACGCAACGGACTCAATGTGGTACTACGTGGAATGGGCAGTATTTCTTCCGCTTATTCCAATGCATACAATGTAAACACTGACAACCCTGCTTCCTATGCTGGTCTTAAACTAGTGACTTATGAGGCTGCAGGAGAGGGGGATACGCGCACAATAATCACCGGCAATCAGAGCTACGGCACCGGCGCTGCTACCTTATCTTACTTCGATATTGGCATCCCGATTGGTAAACATGCCGGCATTGCTTTAGGGCTAAAGCCTAATACAAGAGTATATTATGCAATGCAGGATACCGTGCTGCTTGATGGCATTGGCCCCACGAATAAAGTTTATTCCGGCGATGGCAGTACAAACTATGCTTTTATCGGAGGCGCTTATGAGTTCAAAGGCTTTAGTGTCGGTGCAAATATTGGGTATCTGTTTGGTACCATTCGGAATTCTACCGTTTTGCAAAAGCAGTATGATACCGTAAATGCATACAACAGTGACTTTTCTAAGTTTACCCGTGTCGGTGGTATTTACTACAAGTTAGGCTTGCAATACAGCAATGCAGTAACTGAAAAAGTAACGATGCGCTTCGGTGGTACCGTAACGCTGAGCCAGGATCTCAACGGCACGCTAGACAATTATGGCGTTATATGGCGTTCGGCGTCTGGCTCTGTCATCTACGATACTGCTATTAATGCTACAAGTGTAAAAGGCAAGGTTAAGCTGCCTCTTATGTACAGCTTTGGCATTCAGTTTCTTAATACGGACAAGTGGTTGGTGGGCGCAGATTTCTCTGCATCTCAGTGGAGTCAGTATCGCAACTTCGGTCTTACAGACTCTGTTGATAATTCGTATCGCTTTGGTATAGGCGGAGAATTTACTCCGAACAACACTGCTTTTAGCAACTATCTCCAGCGCGTCACCTACCGTCTCGGCTTCTACTATGGAAAGGACTATGTAACACTTCGCAGTACAGATATTAATTACTATGCAGCTACAGTAGGTGCAAGTTTGCCATTCCGCCGTTCTCCCGATCGCATCCACCTTGCGTTGGAGCTGGGAAGACGAGGTACCGAAGCACAAGGACTTATCAAAGAGAATTTTCTGAAGTTTTCGATCGGAATTTCCTTAAACGACAAGTGGTTTGTTAAAAGAAGATATGATTAAGCCGCCAGGAAAGCACATTCTTACAATAATCACCCGGAGCCTCTTTCCGGGTATTTTGTTTTTGCTGCTGCTTACGGCCTGCAAAAATGACAAAAGCGAGATAGACAAGCTGGTCGGTAAGATCAGTTTCACCGAAGATAAGGCGGAAGGTGTAGTTATTATTTTCAGCGAAAACGGGAAAGTGAAGGGGCGACTCTTTGCTACCGAATTCATTATCAACGAACAGGCAAAGCCGCCTTATATGGACGCGCGCAAAGGGTTGCGGATAGAATCGTATAATGATAGCATTCAGTTAGAAAGCACTCTTACTGCGAGGTATGCGCGCTATTATCCGCAAAAAGGCAATATCCTGATTCGCGATAGCATAGTGGTGGTGAACAGAAAAGGCGAGCGCCTTGCAACGGAAGAACTGGTATGGAACGATGAGCTTAAAAAGTTCTATACCGAAAAGCCAGTGCGCATCAAAACGCCAACCCAAGTTATTTACGGAGATGGACTCGAAGCCAACCAGGACTTCACCTGGTATCAGATCACCAACATCAAGGGCATCATCCAGGTCAATAAGGATGAAGTACCCGAGTAGCTTCCTTTTGTCCTACAGAACAAGAAGGATGCTACATATAGCTTTCCCGTCTGATTATCTTTATTCTTCCACGGTTAAAGATAATCTTTGGCCACTTCCTTTCCCGTTTTCTATTGGCTATCTTTGACGACTTTTATAAATTGAAAAGATGAAGAAAATTATCTTATCCATTTGCGCGGTGGCCATGATGCTTGGCGCACGTGCAGACGAAGGGATGTGGATCCCTATGCTGATTGGCAAGAACTATGATGAAATGGTTCGAATGGGGCTGAAGCTTTCCGAGGATGACCTCTATAGCATCAACCACGCAAGCATTAAAGATGCTATTGTGCAGTTTGGTGGCGGTTGTACTGCCGAAATAGTTTCGGACAAGGGACTTGTTTTTACAAATCACCACTGTGGTTATAGCTCCATTGCAAGCCTTAGTACTGTCGAAAAGAACTATCTCGATAACGGATTTTGGGCAAAAAGCCTTCAGGAGGAGATACCCGCTCCGGGCCTTACGGTTCTCTTTCTTCAGCGCATGGAAGATGTGACAAAAGAGGTTCGAAAGTATATCGGCGATGCAAAAGGAGAGGATTACAAAAAGAAGTTTGATGAGATCAGTGATAAAATTGGCGACCGTGCATCAGAGAATAAGAAATATGAGACGAGCGTAAAGGAATACTTCAATGGCAACCAGATATTGCTTCTCGTATATAAAAGATATACGGATGTGCGCCTGGTCGCTACTCCGCCAAAGTCGCTCGGCAAATTTGGCGGCGATACAGACAACTGGATGTGGCCTCGCCATACTGCCGATTTTTCAGTTTTCCGCGTGTATGCTGATGCTAACAACGAGCCTGCTGTGTACTCTCCAAACAACAAGCCTCTGAAACCTAAGAAGTTTTTACCTGTTTCCATCAAAGGCGTGAAAGAGGGCGACTTCGCTATGATCTTTGGCTATCCGGGACGTACTAACCGTTACGAAGTTTCCACCGGAGTTCAACTGTCTTTGAGTGATATTAACCCTTCTGTGGTCAATATCCGCGACAAGCGCCTTTCCATTATGAGAAAGCACATGAACGCAGATAAGGCGGTGTACCTGAAATACACTTCTCAGTATGCCAGCATCGCCAACTACTGGAAGTATTATATCGGCCAGACCGAGCAGCTGAAGCGCCTGAAAGTTGCTGAAAAGAAGGAAAAGAGCGAAGAGAAATTCACCGAGTGGGCAAAGGAAAATAATAATGAATATGCTAATTTGATCAGCGAGTATAAGGATGCTTACAAGGACTATGCGCCTTATGCAAAGCACTCGGTTTATTATTATGAAGCTTTCCGGGCACCAGCACTGACAAGGCTTGCAGCTTCGTTAGAACCCCTGGCAAAAGCACTTGAAAGAGGCAGCACCTCCCAAGACACTATTGACAAGTATATGAAGCCAGTGAAGGCACAGCAAAAAGCGTTGCTTAAGGATTTTGATGTCTCCCTCGACAAAGAGCTTTTTGCTGCTATGACCGAGATGTTCTACAACAATGTTTCCAAAGATCAACTGCCTGGTATTTATGAAGATGTGATCTTTAAGAAATTCGGGAAAAACGAAGACAAAACCTACAGCACCTATGCAGACTTCGTTTACAAAAACACCTTTCTTCTGGACAGTAATAAGCTCAATGCTTTTATTGAAAAGCCGACACTAAAGCAAATTAACAGTGATCCTGCCGTGCAGTATGCATTCAATTTTATACGCAACTACGAACGTAACTACGAGCCGAAAATTGAAGCATTTCGCGATAAGAAGCAAGATCTTTCAAGGGAATATGTGAAAGGGTTTATGGAATGGCAGAAAGGAAGACAGTTTTATCCTGACGCCAACTCAACCATGCGTATTTCTTATGGTAAAGTACTCGGATACGCTCCAAAAGATGGTGTGTACTATGATTATTACACAACGCTTGACGGGCTGGTCGCCAAATATCAACCAGGTGATGACGAATTTGATGTGCCACAGGAATTGCTGACCCTTTATAAAAATAAGGACTACGGACGCTATGCAGACGAGCGCGACGGAAAGCTTCACGTTGGCTTTATTACCAACAACGACATTACCGGCGGCAACTCAGGTAGCCCTGTAATGAACGGTTACGGAGAGTTGATAGGACTTGCCTTTGATGGTAACTGGGAGGCAATGAGCGGTGATATCGCCTTTGACAAGAAGTACAAACGCACCATCTGTGTGGATGTACGCTTTGTACTATTCCTGATAGATAAAATGGGCGGTGCTAAGAACCTTATCCGCGAGATGGATATAAGAGACTAAGAAGTTTTCCCCTATACGAATAAGTAGATAAACAGGCTGTCTCTGGTTGAGGCAGCCTGTTTCTGTTTATACCTGATCAGCGTAGGCGTTAGCCTGGCCTGTCTTTTGATGACATAGACAGCATTTGTTCCATCCGTTTTATCATGCCTTACCGTGCTTTTCTTTCAAAAAACATCGATCTGTCGCCAAACCCAGTGTTCCTTTTCCCAAACCCAGTTGTCCTTTTTTTGAAAGGAATCGTCCTTTTTCAAAAAGGAATACGCGATTTTGACAAAGCATGAGGCGGGGAAGGGGTTTGAATGAGGTTGAATGAATATATTGAGAGCTGTGAGGAAATAGACTGAGGACGAGAAGAAAATAAAACAAAAGCCGGAACAGTAAGGTCCGGCTTTTGTTTTATGTAAGTTTTTAAGCGCTATTTGTCTATATTGAAATATCCTTTCTGAACATTCAAATATATTCCCGTCTCTGATTTTGCAAGAAAGTAAAACAGTCCTTTTATATGCGTTGCATCATTTTCCAGAATTTTCACCGCTCCCAGATTGGCAAGTGTACTTGCATATAAATCATTGGGGTCACTCATCGCATTTGTATAAGAAGCTGTGTTCTTAGTATTGCCCATATTTACGTAGTAGAGTTTATTCGGTTCAACATTTCTCTCCATGCGCAATGTTATTCCTGAAGTGTCACCGGAAAAGTTAGCTCCAACAATATAAGCTTCTGTTGTATCAAACATATCCACCAGATAAAAAGCGCCATCAGCTTTCCATGCGTTGCCGTTTATTTCCGCACTCATGGGGTCGCTGCCTGTCCAGTCAAAGTTGGTATTTATGCCACCTTTAGGATTCAGAGGATTGATTCCATTGCTGTAATCAGCGTTAGGATTAGCGTCGTAATCACCGTTGTTACAGCTTAGCAGGCCAAATCCTGCACCAGCTATTATAAGGGCAGAAAGGATATACTTCTTCATAATTGTCTATTAGTTGTATAAAGATAATAACCTGTTTAAATAATCAAAAAGGTTTCTTTTACGAAAGTTTCAGATGTAGTTCTTTCAGTTGCTTATCTTCTACGTGTGCGGGTGCATCGAGCATTACATCTCTGCCAGCATTGTTTTTCGGAAAAGCAATAAAATCACGAATCGTTTCCTGTCCTCCCAATAGCGCACAAAGCCTGTCGAAGCCAAAGGCAATGCCTCCATGAGGTGGTGCGCCGTACTCAAAGGCGCCCATTAAGAAGCCAAATTTCTCCTGTGCTTCTTCCTTGCTCATACCCAGTGCTGCAAACATCTTTTCCTGCAGGTCGCGCTGATAGATGCGGATGGAACCGCCGCCTATCTCTGTTCCGTTGAGCACTATATCGTAAGCATTGGCTTTTATTTCAGCATACCTTGAGAGATCATTCATTAGTGCAATATGGTCAGGCTTCGGCGAAGTAAATGGATGGTGACGTGCCACCCAGCGGTTTTCCTCCTCATCATGTTCGAACAAGGGGAAGTCTATCACCCACAAAGGCTTGTATATATCAGGATTGCGAAGACCAAGTCGTTGTCCCATCTCCAGCCGTAGCTCACTCATGGCCTTTCTCGTCTTTGTTTCGTTGCCTGCCAGCAGCAAGATAAGGTCTCCGGGCCGGGCGCTGCAGAAAGAGGCTATTTCTTTTAGCTTTTCTTCGTTGAAGAACTTATCTACACTACTTTTAAAGCTGCCATCCTTATTACATTTTATGTACAGTAATCCGCTCATGCCTATCTGCGGGCGCTTCACCCATTCTGTCAACTCGTCGGTTTGCTTTCTGGTATAGTCGCTGGCCTCAGGCACACAGATGGCCAGCACCGTAGCTGCATTATTGGTAACTGCGAATTCAACACCAGTCAGACCATCACAATAAACAATGCTTTCTTTTTCATTGGTCTGAAACGAGCTTTTCAGGTTTTGTAGCTTCATTTCAAAACGTAGGTCAGGCTTATCATTTCCGTACTGCCACATTGCGTCGTCGTAGGTCATTCGTGGGAAAGCCTCATCAATGGTTACGGCTTTTATTTCCTTAAAAACATGCTTGAACAATCCCTCAAAAGTTTGCAGTACATCTTCCTGCTCTACGAAGCTCATCTCACAGTCTATCTGCGTGAACTCAGGCTGGCGGTCTGCACGCAGGTCTTCATCGCGGAAGCACTTAACGATCTGGTAATAACGGTCGAAACCACTTACCATCAACAGTTGTTTGAACGTCTGAGGACTTTGAGGGAGGGCATAAAACTCTTCAGGGTTCATTCGGGAAGGCACGATAAAGTCCCGTGCGCCCTCTGGAGTCGACTTAATAAGGAATGGCGTTTCAATATCCCAAAAGCCTTGTGTATCCAGATAGTTCCTAACGGCGCGGTTCACCTTATAGCGAAGCTCCAGATTCTTCTTCAGGGTAGGGCGGCGAAGGTCCAGGTAGCGGTATTTCATACGCAGTTCGTCGCCTCCGTCTGTGTCTTCTTCAATAGTGAAGGGTGGAGTAGATGCCACATTCATAATAGCGAAATCGCTCACTTCAATCTCTATTTCTCCGGTAGGTATCTTAAGATTCTTATTGCTTCTTTCTACCACTTTCCCTTTCACCTGCAGTACATATTCCCGTCCTATAGGTGTTTGGTCCAACCGCTCGTTCAGCGATTCGTTAAAGAGCAACTGGGTAATACCATAGCGATCGCGAAGATCAATAAACGTAATGCTTCCGAATTTTCTTACAGTTTGAACCCATCCGGCTAATACCACTTCTATGTCTGCGTTCTGCAAACGCAGCTCCCCACAAGTATGCGTACGATACATATAATCTTATGCTTTTTTGAAAACGCTGCAAGATAATGAATACTTCTTCCACCTTTAAAAAGAAGAGTGAGACTGGCAGTACTACAATTAGAAGCGTTTTAGGGTCTTTTGGTACAATTTTGAAAGCGTGCTATGCAACCAAAGAATAGAAGATGAGCTTTAGACAATTGAAGCAAGCATGGAAAAGGAAATTAATGTCTGCAAACATTCGCGGCTTTTTTGCCGACTGCACACCGCAGAAAATTCGCAGCTTGTTAAATCCTCCGCCACAACTCAAATATGCTCGGGAATATGAGCGACAGAAAGTGCGGGACAACGTATCAGAAATACTTGATTAGAAAACAGACCGCCTCGCGCGGTCTTTTTTCGGTATCTATCGTGCTCTGGCATAACTATTTTACGAGAATAAGTCTGCAAATGTTTTGTCTATGAGAACAACGCCATCGACTAATCTTGAAAGGACACCACTGTCACAGAATATAAGCCATTATACAGACAATGAGTTGCGGAATGTCTTTCGAAGACTCAATCCGTTTCTCTTAAACAAGTGGCTATCGCACTTTATAGAAAAAGAGGAATATGAGGTATGTAAGGTAATTAAAGAAGTAATGGATGAAAACAGGATATGACCTTTCTATGCTACCATTCGGTGCATATCTTCCTCACACTCCTGAAGCATTAATTTGTACAGCTCTTCAAGCGCCTTGACGTTTACTCTTATATCCTGCTTCGCGTCTACCAGTAGCGCTCCTTTTCCCGTAATGGTAAAGTGGTCGGTATGAAACTCGTCCTGCAATACCTTATCCAAAAGGTGTACCTGCATTTGCTCGTTATCAAATTTCAGATGTACAAGACAATCATGATCGTTGTAAGCAATAGCAAGTAATCGGTTACGCATACGGTTTTTTAACAGAACGGTTAAATAACTATGCCAAAGTTTATGGCAGGTTTGCCAGCCATCCGGATTCTGTAAGAGAGAAAATCTCTTTCTGATCGTCGTAGTATTTAATCAGCCCAAGTGTTTGCAACGTGTGAAGATGATCTCTTAAGGAGGGGGAGTCCATGCTTAACTCTTTTGCTACAACGTTTACCTGCAATTGAGGCATCTGGGTAATATGAGTTTCGCTGATCTTTCTGATCGCTTTATGAAAATCGCTGGCCGTCACGATTGTTGAGTATTTAGTTCTAAAACAAAAATAGGCGTAATGAAAGTAGGAGAGGGAAGCATATAAGTAGAAATTTTTTAATGATCTAAAAGACTTTGAACTTTAACTCGTTTCGGAATTCCCTTATATAAATAGTTTTAAAGAGCGTTTTCAAAGCGGTTTTTACAAAATATATAAAGGCAGCTTATAGTCTATAATATTTCGAGAACAACAAGATATGGGTTTGAAGATGTTTACACACACTATAAAAGAGGCTGTTTTGTATGGCTTTTCAAGAAATAGGTTATTGGAGGGTTAAGTTGTGACGTTTTGTTTTTCGTTTTAGGAATTCTGACGGAACTTTGCTGCAGAAATCACTCTAATACAGTGCTTCAAGTTTGTTTGTTTTGTTTGAAAAAAGCAGGTATAGTGCCTGCTTTTTTTATTTTCGGTTGTTTCTGTCATGGGAGGAGGAGCTATGCAGCGTATTGGCCTGCTGGGTGTTGCGGGCGTGTTGGCCCAGGTCTTCATCATCGTCGGTAATAGGGTACGACCCCGACTCTTTTGGCCGGTGGCCCTGTTTATGACCTTGAGGAAATGAAGTGCTCTTTGCCTGAGTCTTTTTGTTTTCCTGCATATTTTTTCTTTCATCTTCCGCGGAGTTTCCGCCCTGGCGCGAGTCGCTTTTGTCATTACGATTCCGACCGCCATGATTAGTGCCAGCCATAATTTTTGTTTTTAGAGTTCCTTTTAAAGCAGTAACATCATGCCATTAATGCCTGTTACTGAGGGCTTTCTTCCCTCCGCGAAGAATGCGACGCCTCCCCTCCGCGCCTTCCGATCTCAGACATGTGGTCTTTATTTCTGCTTACGGCTTCGCCGCCTTTCTTTCCAGCTTCACGGGCCTCGTCAGAACTCCACTGATGCGCCACACCCTGCTGGTGGGCTGCTCTGCCACCTTTGCTCGCTATTTCTTTCTGTTTTGCAGGATCCATTGAGGCAAAGCCGCGTTTCGATTTTGTTGTCCGGCTATCATTGCCGCTACGGGGCATTTCGTTGTTATTATTCATTTCTGCCATAGTGATGAGTATTAGTTAGGATATCTTTTTTTGCAACAATTGCATGCCACAGATAAAATGATTTTTCGGGTAAGTTTAAGGTATTGAAACTGTTTTATAGAAGTGTGGGCGCACTGTTCACCTCATTACACACATTGCTCAACTTGTTTTTAGGAAATACCCACTGATCCGGGCTCTTGCTTGCCGCCATGGCTCTCCGTTTCGCTATCCCGGGTGTTAACGTTGTCATCGTTTTCCGATATCACTTCCTCACTATTCACACCTTTTTTCAATGTGCTGCCGGCGTGGCCGTCCTCATTCTTTCCTTTGTTGCTATCCCGATGGATGTTGCCTTGGTGTGCGCCATCGTTTTGCTTTAATCTGTTTTTCTCGTCCATTTTTTCAAATATTTAAAGTTTACCAATTGTTTCAGATATTTACTCTCCCGCTGTATCTGGCGTATCATTACTTCCCTGGGTGACGCCCCGGTTCTTCAGGCTTTCCTCGCTGCGCGGGTCGTTTCCTTCGTCGAAAGCTGCGGTTCTGATACTGCCCTGGTCTATATCGTCGCCATCGCTGTCAGGCATTCCCGTTCTGTTGTCCATCTGGCTGGTACTTTGGTCGGTATTCTCCATACCCTTATATTTTTCTGTACGGTCTGCTCCCATCGGGTCTTCCGTATCCAGTCCGTTGGCTTCAGTAGTTTGCAGCCTTTCCTTGTCGGGATTGGTGGATGTGGCACCCATAAAGCTTTTGCTCCCTATTTTTTCATTATTGCCCGGGCGGCTTTGCTTGTCTTGCTTCTTATCCATAAAAGTTTCTGAAAAAAGCCCAAAGACTGTGCCTGCACGGAAATCAGCTAACTGCCCGATCGGTCAGTTGGCTAATTTTAAGCGTTTTTTTTTACTTTTATTAACGAGAAAATGGAAATTTGCAGCGATGTCCGCACCAAAGATTATTATAGCGATAGATGGGTTCTCCTCTTGTGGAAAGAGCACGCTGGCCAAAGAACTGGCCGCAAAGCTGGGCTACAACTACATTGACAGCGGCGCAATGTATCGTGCTATTACACTTTATTTCTTGCGTAATGAGGTTAATTACAAGGATCATGGTCAGGTAATTGATGCCCTTTCCAACATTCATCTTTCTTTTGAATATAATAACGCAAACGGCAGGTCGGAGATCCATCTGAACGATGAGAATGTGGAGCGTTATATCCGCGATCTGATAGTGGCAGAGAAGGTAAGCGAGGTAGCTGCTATTAAGGAAGTCCGCTCGTTTGCGGTAGCACAGCAAAAAAAGATGGGAAAGAAGAGAGGGATCGTGATGGATGGACGGGATATTGGTACTGTGGTTTTTCCGGATGCTGAACTAAAGATATTTATGAATGCCGATGCCGCCATCAGGGTGAAAAGACGGTTTGAGGAGCTCTGTGAAGCAGGACAATCCGTTTCTATTGAGGACATCAAGCACAATCTGGCGCTGAGAGACTATATAGACAGCAACCGCGATGAAAGCCCTCTGCGGCAGGCAGATGATGCCATAGTACTGGACAACAGCAATATGAACAGAGAGGAGCAGCTGGTTCTGGTGCTCAGCTGGGTGAAGGAAAGAACAGGGCATGAGTCTGTAGCTGCCAACTGATCCTTTTTCTCGTTTATCTTTTCTTCGTACCGCTGCATTTCAACTTCCTTTAGTTATTTTTCGGTTAGTTTACTTTATTCATGAACAACTACGCCATCGCCGATCATTTTTCTTTGTTATCCAAACTGATGGATATTCACGGGGATAATGCTTTCAAGTCTAAGTCTTACAGCATCATAGCCTACTATATAGAAAATCTGCCCCGTCAAATAGAAGAGATGGACGATGCAGAGCTTTTCAGTCATAAAGGCATTGGCGCGAGCACGGGCAAAAAGATCAGGGAGATACAGCAGACGGGAAAGCTGGATATGCTGGAGCAGATGATGGCTGCTACTCCTCCCGGCATTCAGGAAATGCTCAACATAAAAGGGCTGGGCCCGAAAAAGATCAGTGTGATATGGAAAGAACTGGGCATAGAGACGCTTGGCGAGCTGGAGTACGCCTGTCAGGAAAACCGCCTGACCACGCTGAAAGGCTTTGGCGCCAAGACGCAGCAAACCATTCTTGATAATATCAGTTATTATAAAAAGAATCAGGGTTATCATCTCTGGGCTGAGGTGGAGATGATAGCGTATGATCTGGTGGCCCGATTGCAGGAAATATATCCTTTTCGCCTTTTCAGTGTTACCGGTGCGGTTCGGAGGCAGGAAGAGGTAGTGGAGTTTGTGGAGATTGTAACCAATCTGCCGCACGAGAAGCTGGTAGAGCAGTTTCAGGATATTACAGATACCGTTATAGAAGAAGCACCAGATTCCGTGTTAATCATTCGAGTACCCGATCATCCCGTCATTAAGGTGTATATGTGTTCGGAACGCGACTTTGCCCGCACTGTTTTCGTGACCACCGGAAGCGCAGCATTTATGGAGGCCTTTTTTGAGCGTTACAACATACCAGACCGCTTATTCTCGCTTGAGGAAGAGATATTTGAGATCAACAATCTTCCATTTATTCCGCCGCCTTTGCGGGAAACCGCCATTATACTGCAGCATGCAGCCGATGGCAACCTGAAGGAGCTGATAAAGGTAGAAGATATAAAGGGTATCATTCACAGCCACTCTACCTGGAGCGACGGACTGGATAAGATATCTGTAATGGCGAAGTCGGCAAAGGAGCAGGGGTTTGAATACCTTGTTATCAGTGACCACTCGCAGGCTGCCTACTACGCGCAGGGACTGAAGCCGGAGCAGATAGCAGCGCAGCATCAGGAAATTGATGCACTGAATGAAAAGCTGGCTCCATTTAAAATATTTAAAAGTATAGAAGCCGATATCCTCAACGATGGCAGCCTTGACTACAATGAGGAGGTATTAAAGACCTTCGATCTGGTGATCGCATCTGTGCACAGCAACCTTAAGATGTCGGAAGAGAAGGCTATGAGCCGTCTGCTTACTGCCATTGCCAATCCATACACCTCCATTCTTGGTCACCCTACGGGGCGCCTGCTTTTATCCAGAAAGGGATATCCGGTAGACCATAAAACACTTATTGATGCCTGTGCAGCGCACAGTGTGGTAGTAGAGATCAATGCGCATCCTCGCAGGCTGGATATAGACTGGCGGTGGATTGAATATGCCATGGAAAAAGGAGTGCTCCTGTCTGTAGACCCCGATGCGCACTCTGTAATGGGTTTCCGCGATATCTATTATGGTCTAATGAATGCACAGAAAGGTGGTCTGACTAGTGCCTGCAATCTCAGTAGCTATTCCCTCATCGAGTTTGAGGCTTTTTTGGAAAAGCAGAGACAGAAAAGAACTGGAAGGCTTATTGTTTAGCCGGGCGTTTCAAAATGAAACGGAAATCGCTCAGGAAGTTCCGCATCCTTATATTCTCTCAATTTATCAAGTAAGCGAAAAAACCTTCCGTTCCGGGATGTCTTTAACGTCGTTTGCCATGTGTCGGGCTCCGAAGTACCTTGGTCGGACGTCAAAGTTCCATGGTCGAACGACGAAGTACCATGGTCGGGCCCCAAAGTGCCATGGTCGAACGTCGAAGTACCATGGTCGGATGCCAAAGTACCATGGTCGGACGCCGAGGTACCATGGTCGAACGCCAAAGTACCATGGTCGGACTCCAAAGTACCATGGTCGGGACCCAAAGTACCATGGTCGGGCCTCAAAGTACCATGGTCGAACGACGAAGTACCATGGTCGGACGGCGAGGTACCATGGTCGAACGATGAAGTACCATGGTCGAACGGTGTTAGTTTCATGTTATACCTTTCCTTCAACCGTTCCTCTTCTCTCATTTCAACGTAACTTGCATACGGAGATTTTATGGCAAATAAGGAACAGTTAGTACCTGCGGAGCAAGGGGCTATTGACGTACAGGGAGCAAGGGTACACAACCTCAAAAACATTGATGTTCGCATCCCCAAAAACAAACTGGTAGTGATAACCGGCATCAGCGGCAGCGGAAAGTCGTCGCTGGCGTTCGATACCATTTTTGCAGAAGGACAGCGTCGCTATATGGAGAGCTTTGCAGCCTATGCACGCCAGTTTATGGGCGATCTGGAGCGCCCGGATGTAGACAAGATCACCGGACTTTCACCGGTCATATCCATAGAGCAGAAGACTACCAACCGCAACCCGCGCTCCACAGTGGGAACGGTTACGGAGGTTTGGGATTTTATGCGCCTCTTATACGCCCGTATTGGCGAGGCTTTTTCCTATAATACCGGCAAGAAGATGACCAAATTCTCGGAAGACGAGATCATCAGTCATATCTTCGAAAACTTCAATGGCAAAAAGATCATCCTTCTGGCGCCGCTGGTTCGCGGAAGAAAAGGACACTACCGCGAGCTCTTCGAGCAGCTGAGAAAGCAGGGCTACTTGAAAGTAAGGGTAGATGGCGAGATAACGGACCTGAAGGAGAGGATGCAGCTGGACCGCTACAAGATACATGAGATAGAGCTGGTGGTAGACCGCCTGATAGTGCAGCAAGATGCAAAGGCCAGACTGAGCCAGAGTGTGCAGAAAACCCTTCAAATGGGTAAAGAATTGATGTTTGTACTGGATGCTGACAAGAACACACTGGCGCAATACAGCAAGCAGTTGATGTGTGCCGATACCGGCATTTCTTACGAAGAGCCTTCTCCCAATACTTTTTCCTTCAACTCACCCTACGGAGCCTGTCCGAAGTGCAAAGGGCTGGGAAGCATTTACCAGGTCAATATGCAGGAGGTGATCCCCGACTATTCCAAAAGCATACATGACGGAGCTATAGTGCCGCTGGGCGCCGAGCGCGATAGCTGGACCTATCAGCAGGCTACGATTGTAGCAAAAAAGAATAAGATATCGCTGAATACGCCGCTCAAAGACATTTCAGAAAAGCAACTGAATGTGCTGCTCTATGGCAACGAAGAGGGGTTGATCACCTATGTGGACGACGATGCAGAAGTGTATAATGAAACGCTGAAAGACCAGAGCTATGAGGGCATCATCAATATGATCCTGCGCTGGTTCAACGAAACCACGTCAGAGACCATACGCGACTGGGCAGAGCGGTTCATGCAGCTCAATACCTGTCCTGTATGTGAAGGTGCGCGGCTGAA
>DATJDP010000015.1:0-10297 GCA_035497355.1 Flavipsychrobacter sp. | reverse complement strand
GATGAGCAGTCCTTCTTCTGCACCACGCGGTGGCGGAGGTTTTGGCGGAAGAAGATAATATACAATAACAGATAGAAAGAGGTTGCCACACAGCAACCTCTTTTCATTTACAAAGGGCTTGCGAACAATAATAAAAAAGGGGATATTGCAAGGAATAAAAATCATCGCCCTGTTACGCTGACCTTCTAAACAACTGAATCATGAAACTCGTTCTTTTCGGCGCTACCGGACATACGGGAGCCTATATTTTAGATGAAGCCTTAAAGGCAGGGCATGAAGTGACGGTATTGGTTCGCCATCCGGAAAAGCTGCGACAACAGTCTGACAGATTAACAGTTATGACGGGCGATGCCCTGAAGGAACAAGATGTATCAGCAGCAATAAAAGGACAGGATGCCGTACTCTCCGCTATCAGCGAAGGGCCAGAGATTCAGCATAAAACACAAACCCTGGCAACCGGCAACATGATCAGAGCCATGCAGCAGAACGGCGTAGAAAGGATCATCTGCATGGGTGCAAGTGGTATTCTTCAGTTTAATGACACAGAACTCATTCGCGACCAGCCTTCTTACGACCCGCTTTACCGCCCGCTATCCTACGAGCACAGCAGTGTGAATAAACAGTTGCAGCAAACAGATCTGAAGTGGACACAAGTGTGCCCGCCCACTATCTTAGCCGCTCCTTCAGATGGAAAGTTTGCGGTAAAAGCAGACTACCCGCCCACAGAAATCCCAGACGTGAGCGCAGGCAACATAGGCGCATTCATGATGCAGGAACTGGAAAAGAAAGAGTTTATCGGCAAGCGGGTGGGCATCACCAACGCTTAAACCATTGGCTCCATATTCATCTGCAGCCACTCTTCTTTAGCAGGGCCATACACACCAATTACTTTAAGACCAGCCCGACGCATGAGCACGGTCATTTGTCCGCGGTGGTGGGCCTGGTGAGTGACAAGTATGAATAAAGTAGATCCGTTCTTCCAAACCTCACCATACATATTTGCCTCCTTCTTCAGGTCTTCATCTTTCCAGCTTTGCTTCAGCGCTTCGACAAAGTTTTTGTTCACGCGTTCGTATGAAGCCACTATATCCGATGCCTTGTCATGAGCTACCTGCTCTTCCGCTACGGGCAGTCCTACGCGGTGGGGCATCTCCGTAAGGGTTTCAATCAGGTGATTTGCAAGCCGGCCGAGTGTACGTCCGTCGGGAGATACCCTTTGTTGTAAAGAATCATCTGTCAGTAAGTGAAGCAACTTCAGTGTCGCATCAGCTTCGTATTGCCAAACATAAAGGAAATCGGATATAGAACAGAACATGAGGTACTTTTTTACGAAAGTAACGGATAAGAGTTATACTCGTTTCTCTCATTCTAAATAAAATCCAGCGAAGTAAAACTCTGACTGAGAATGGCATCGGGGGCTATTGAAAGCCAACGCTCTAAGGTAGTTGCATAGACTTGCCGGAAATCGATAGCGTGCTTCAGATCGCCATCGTCGAGATCGGAAAGGAGCGGTGCAGTACCATGCAATCCAGCTTCTCTTAAGCCTCCGCTAATAGCAAACATACAGTTAGCCGTACCGTGGTCCGTACCACCAAACTCATTCTCCGCTACCCTTCTTCCAAACTCTGAAATGGTAAGGATCAGCACATCTTCAAATTGGCCGTTTCTTTTGAGATCGCTAACGAAATCGCCAACCGACTCATCCAGTTCTGCAAGTAAACCTGCGTGCACTTCGCCCTGCGCCACATGTGTATCATAACCTTCGTGTGAAAGATAGAATATATCCGGAGAGGATGCAGATCGGATGGTTGAGGCAATAAGACCAAATTTCTCGGCCAGTGAAGCCTTTGAATGAGATGGAGAAGTAAGGTATTCAGACCTTTCACCCTTCAAAGCAAAACAGCAATCAGCGTCAACGTTGAAAAGCTTCTTAGAATTACGATGGTCCAGGCACTTCCCCAACCAGCCTGTAGTACAAACATCCGTACTACCGGAATGCCAAACCTGAATGCACTTATGATGCGAGCGATGCGGCGCTGGATAGCCAACATTCTGAATCACCGAGACGGCTCCCTGCTGATACAGGCTATATAGGTTTTTAAGAGATGGGTGAAGTCCGACCTCACCGGATAATGTGAGTACTTTATTTTTTGCGATCGCAATGGCAGGCCGTGAACGATAATAGATATCGTTTCTAAAAGGGACAATGGTATTGAGGCCGTCATTGCCGCCAGTGAGTTGCAATACAACAAGCTTTTTCCGGGAAAAGCCGGCATCTCCACATGCTGCAGATAAAAACTTAGGAATAAAAAAAGAAACACCTGCCAGGGTGCTCATGTGCAAAAAGCTTCGCCTGTCTACCGCCATTGCCTGACCTTTTATAAACCATGCCTTCTCACCGTGCTCTCTCCTCTTCACTTCTACTAAAATAACTATACCAAATGAACTATCACAGTTTCATGTATAAAAGCCAGAAGATTTATCTTGCAGCCCTATGCGGAGGATATTGGTTATTACATTATTGCATTTATCTTTTTTAGCGAGCGCACAGAAATGGAATGAGTTTAAGTTTCAAACAGGCGACCTGCTTTTTCAGGACCTGGACTGTGGCGATCTTTGCGATGCGATAGAAGCGGTAACCCCGGCCGTAAATGGCAAACATTTTTCGCATGTGGGCATGATATATGTCGCAGGCGATTCTACTTATGTAGTGGAGGCAATAGGTAAGGATGTACATGTTACTTCGTTGAAGCCCTTTATGAGCAGGCAGTTGGATAGCCACGGCAATCCTAAAGTAGTAGTGGGACGGTTAGCACCAGCTTATCAGAAGCTCAACAATCCTGCAATAGCGTTTGCTTTGAAGCAAATAGGCAAGCCATACGATGATGAATTCATCTACAATAATGATAAGTACTATTGCAGCGAACTGGTCTATGACGCTTACAAGGCAGCGAATGACAATAATCCTTTCTTTCACCTCTACCCTATGACGTTCAAAGAGCCGAAGTCAAAAAAGACATTCTCTGCCTGGAAGGCCTATTTTAAAGAACGAAAGACAAAAATTCCAGAGGGAAAGGAAGGCTGTAACCCTGGCTCAATAGCCATGAGCAGTGCCGTGAAAATCGTTGCTTCTTTTTATTAAGATCCCCGCGAAAGCGTAGGGGCAGACCTATGTGTCTGCCCTACAGACATGAATTTGGACTTCGTTCTGTTTCTTAGTTAATACCTGACCGAGTGGCTGCTTTAAACAACACTCTTTTCGTTCAGATGAAGCAACATGTCGCTGGTCATCTTTTCAAGGTCGAACTTTGGCTGCCAGCCCCAGTCGTTTCTTGCCGCACTGTCATCAATACTTTTCGGCCATCCGGCTGCTATCTGCTGACGAAAATCCGATGCATAGCTTATCTCAAAGCCAGGAATATGACTTCGTATGGCCGCCGCAACTTCTTCTGGCGCAAAACTCATGGCTGCAATATTGTAGGCCATGCGCGTCCTGACCTTCTCTGCCGGTGCCTCCATTAGCTCAATAGTGCCGCGAATCGCATCGTCCATATACATCATGGGCAGATAAGTGCCTTTATCAAGAAAGGACGTGTATTTGCCATGCTTCAGCGCTTCATGATAGATCTCAACAGCATAGTCGGTAGTGCCGCCACCTGGTTCTGACTTCCAGCTTATTAATCCCGGATACCGAAGGCTTCTTACATCCAGTCCCCAGCGCTGTTGGTAATATTGACACCATAGCTCGCCTGCATACTTGCTGATGCCGTAAACAGTCTGTGGCTCTATGATGGTCTGCTGAGGCGTAGCGTCCTTAGGAGTGGTTTTGCCGAAGACGGCTATAGAGCTAGGCCAGTATATCTTATTAAGCTTTTCCTGAACGCCGAGCTCCAGCAACTGCAAAAGGCTTTGCATGTTGATATCCCACGCGCGTTTGGGGTCTTTTTCACCAGTCGCAGAAAGCACAGCAGCCAGCAGATAGACCTGCGTTATCTTTTCTTTTCGTATTGTTTCATGAATGGCGTTTCCATCCATCGCATTTAGCACCACGTATGGTCCTGTGCCCTTCAGCAAAGGATGTTCATCCCGTATGTCGGAAGCAATAACGTTGTTATCGCCATATATGCCCCGGAGTGCCAGCGTAAGCTCTACACCTATTTGTCCGCAAGCGCCAATAATGAGTATCTTTTCCATATTTCGGATTTCGGATGTTGGAATTCGGATTTACTGTTAAGAAGTTAAATCTCTAAAAGCCGGATTATTAATCACCGGTTTTTTATGACCGGTTTCATTGTTCATTCTATTTCTAACCGTTTTTCCGGCAGCAGTAAAAATAGCAGTTAGTTCACTGCTCTCCATTAGTAACGGGGTAATAATTTTGGGATCTACTATTCCTGACTCACCAGGCAGCTCAAGCCAGTAACAAGTTTCATCAGCTTCCTCTTCAACGATTATGATTTTATTTAAGAAGTCTTTATCTGACTTTGCCCTACATGCCGACCTATAATTTGCACCTACAGATGTAGCTGATCGAAGCATTTGATTCCCGATAACGCGCGTAGCTTTGGTATCAGGAAGAGATCCAATCAATTTGATAACTGCAAGAGAGAAGCTTTTTGTACGGTGTTTTAGCTGCTGTTTATCCATCGAAGAGCAAACTCTAAGTGATGTTCTTTTTTTAAGTAATCCGCAATTCGAATCCGAATTCCGAAATCGAACCTACTTCAACTTGCTTTCTATCAATTGAATAAAATCATCGAACAAATATCTTGAATCGTGCGAGCCAGGAGTGCTTTCGGGGTGGTATTGCACAGAGAAGGCGGGCTTGTTCTTTACCCTAATGCCCTCTATAGAGCCATCATTCAAGTTGACATGCGTTACTTCTATATTCTCTGCTTTGTGCGCCGCTTCTAGATCTACCCCGAAGCCATGGTTTTGGGTAGTGATCTCAGACCTTCCGGTGAGCAGGTTCTTAACAGGATGGTTCAACCCGCGGTGACCATGGTGCATTTTAAAGGTAGGAACATCGTTGGCTCTTGCTAACAACTGATGACCAAGACAGATACCAAACATGGGCTTTTCCTCTGTCAAAACATCTTTGACGGTTGCTACAGCGTAGTCCATAGAAGCAGGATCGCCGGGGCCATTAGAAACGAATATACCGTCTGGCTTAAACTCCATCATGGTTTTGAAATCTGTGCGTGCAGGAAAGACTTTCAGATAGGCGTTTTTTGAAGAAAGAAAATGAAGCATGCTCCGCTTTACGCCAAAGTCAAGAACCGCAATCCGGTATTTTGCGCTTTCGTCTCCAACAGTATATGCTTCTTTCGTAGATACTTCCGAAGAAAGATCAAGCCCCTGCATATCAGGCACCTTCTCCAGTTCCTTCTTAAGCGCTCCTTCATCGAGTAATTCGGTGGTCACAACGCCGTTCATGGCACCTTTGTTTCGTATGTGCTGCACCAGCGCTCTGGTGTCCACATCGTAGATGGCAACGATATTATTTTCGAGCAGATACTTCTCAAGACTTTCGTCGGCAGTCATGCGGCTATACCGCTCTGTAATATTTTTACATACGAGAGCATTTATCTTTACCGACTTCGACTCCACATCGTCCTTCTTTACGCCATAATTGCCGATGTAGGCATTGTTCATAATCAGCACTTGTCCATAGTAAGAAGGGTCGGTAAATACCTCCTGATAGCCAGTCATGCCCGTATTAAAGCACATTTCTCCCCCGCTTGTCCCCTTTGCACCGAAAGATTTTCCTTTAAATAATGTACCGTCTTCGAGTAGCAGCCAGGCGGGAGCGTGTTGAGATTGTGATGCAGACATAAAAACAAAATTGTGCAAAAGTAAGACAAAACAAAGAAGCGAAAAAGGAATCATTCAATCATTTAACGTACTGCCACCCGGTTAGCGTCATACCATGTTTTATTAAGCTTCGGATTCGATCTTATCTATCTAAAATATTTACCAGTTCATCAATGAAGGCGGCCTGCGCAGCATTGATCTTTTGCTTTGCCGTTTCTACATCAAACCACTCTGCCCTGTCTATTTCTGCCACGTCTATCCATTTACCGGATTTGTAAGGGTATTCCATTTTGAAGACGTTGCTGGTTATCCCGCTCGCATCTAAGTCTCCTTCTGCAGCCCAGGCATACACTGTCTTCCCTGCCTTTTGCTTTACCGGATGAAGTTCGATAAACTGTGTGGTTGCTAATTGGTGACCAGTCTCTTCAAAGAACTCCCTTTTTGCTGCCACAAGATGATCCTCGTTTTCGTCAATCAGACCTTTAGGTATGGTCCAGTTGCCGAGATCTTTTTTCACATGATATGGCCCGCCGGGGTGCACCAGCAATACTTCCAGCCTATCATTGTCAATACGATACAGCAGTATCCCTGCACTCTCATTGTTCTTCATCAACTCCTATGATCGAAAAAAAACCTGACATTTCAAATAGTGATGTATATTTGATATCAAATTGATATCATAAAGCATCTATTATGGAAAAGACAATAAAGCCAATGAACGGCTATCTCGCAATGCTAATTTCTGTTGTTGCACTCGCCGTTTCCATTTTCAGTTTTACTCAGACCAATGAGAGTCCTGCCATGTTATGGCTTGCCATTCCCTGCTTCTTTCTTACTATTTTTCTCTGGAAGGGTTTAATGATCATTCAGCCCAACCACTCAAGGGTGCTTACTTTATTTGGGAAATATGTAGGAAGCGTTAAAGACAACGGCTTGTTCTTCGTAAACCCGTTCTACTCTACTGACGGCCTTTCTCTAAGAGCGGAAAACCTGGCGACGCCAACCTTGAAGGTGAATGATAAGATGGGAAATCCTATCGAAATAGGCGCAGTGATTGTTTGGCAGGTGCGCGACACATACAAAGCAGCGTATGAAGTGGCGGGGTATAATACTTACGTGAGAACGCAAAGCGAAGCCGCAGTGCGTAATCTTGCCACAAGCTTCGCCTACGACAACCTTGAGGATCAGCATGCCGAAATAACGCTGCGGGAAGGCGGACAAAAAGTAAATGAGCTGCTGGAAAAGGAATTGACAGACCGACTTTCCACTGCCGGCATTACTATACTGGAAGCAAGGATTAGTCATCTCGCGTATGCGCAGGAAATAGCCGGCGCTATGCTGCAAAGACAGCAGGCAACCGCTATAGTTGCTGCCCGCTTTAAGATCGTAGAAGGTGCTGTGGGTATGGTAGAAATGGCGCTCGAAGAGCTTAGCAAAAAACAAATAGTAGAGCTCGATGAAGAGAAGAAAGCCGCTATGGTAAGTAATCTGATGATAGTGCTTTGTGGCGAAAAAGGCGCACAGCCTGTATTGAATACCGGTTCTCTATACCAATAAATTGTTGCTGTGAGTGCAAAGAAAAGTTTTGTATTACGAATAGATGAGGAGACATTTAAAGCCGTGGAAAAATGGGCTTTAGATGAGTTTCGCAGTGTGAACGGGCAAATAGAATGGATAATCGACGACGCACTGAAAGAAGCACGACGAAAGAAACAGAAGCAATCGCCGGAAAATAAAACCAGAAAAGACTGAATAAAACAAGCAAAATAAGAGGGCCGCATGTGGGAGGAACTCTTTCCTGCTCTATACAGATACGGATGGCCTATACAAACCGGTGTTCGTTCAGTTTCATTACATACTGTCGGATATAGTGTTCCTTTTGTTTTTGCTTGTACTGCACAATAAAACGCGGATGCTCTAAAGAAATAATGGTGTTGAAAAAGCGGTGTTCCTGATTTATCTTTTGCAGTATTTTAAGGTTTGTACCTGTACCCATACAATAACAAATATCGCCCGTCCCTGAGATGGCAATCTGCTTTTGAATATTCCATACCGCAAACTCTCTGACTGCAGTCAGCAGCTCTTTACTATCGTAATAGTTGTAATTCTTTTCCTTCCCGTTCTTATCAATGATGGTAAAGCCAAGCGGGCACACTGAATTGATATAGAAATTGGCATAGAACGCCTCTGCACCGCCGAACGCATCAATCATTTCATACACAAACACAGAAGATGGCTCGTGGAGCAGCTTTCCATGGTATTCAATCTCCAACTTCTCAATTAATCTTTTAGGATCTGTGAAAGGAACGCCCGTGGCTCCGGCACCAAATCTGCCGGGATTGATACCGAGGATCAAACGTCTTGGATTGTTATCGCTATAGTATTTCTCGTAAAAGGTTTCAGATACCTTCACTGCTTGCTTATCCTCCTTAAAAGGATTCATGATGCGGATATTAGGCGGTAAGGTGCCCTTGAAAGACAAGCTTCTGTTGAATGCAATAATCCTATCGGCGATGGTCTTCACTTCACAAAACTATGCAATGCAGAAAACAAGCCTAAAAGACTAATAAAAATAATGTCTGTATAGCAAAAAGACGACCAAAGGAAACCTTATGCAGCCATAACGAGAAACGCCGTTTCAGAAAAGTGACTAATAAATAACTTGCCCTTCAAAATAGTATATATGTCCATAAAGCAAGCACTTATCAACGAACTAAAACACGAAGCACAAAATACCCGCAAGCTTTTAGAATGCGTTCCTGAAGAGCATTTTGCGTACAAGCCACATGAAAAATCCACCACATTGCAACGTCTTGCAACGCACATCGCGGAAATTCCGGTGTGGACGACAAGGGCACTTACCAGTGAAGAGTTTGATGCGGCCAGCTTAAAGCCACGCCTGGCGGCAAACAGGGAAGAATTACTGCACCTGCATGAAGAAACGGTGAAAGAAGCTGAGGCTGCACTGAGCAATGCATCGGAAGAAGAACTTATGAATATGTGGACGCTGAGGCGTGGAGAGCACACAATCTTTTCGCTTCCCAAGGCGGCCGTTATTCGTAATATATCAAGCAACCATCTGTATCATCACAGAGGGCAGCTTACTGTATATCTGCGTCTGCTTGATGTGCTGGTTCCCGGCACTTATGGGCCGTCAGCAGACGACGCGCTTTGATTATGGCAAAGGCTGCAAACTGATTGTTGGGGGGCATAAAAGAGGGTCGGGCTGCCTGATAGCAACCCGACCCCTTATAAAATAAGCTTTTACTAAGCTTTTTCTTCTTCAGTTCCTTCCTGTGCCGGAGCTTCAGGAGTTGTATTTTCTTCCGTTGCAGGTTCAGCAGCGATTTCCGGAGCTTCACTTTCAGCAACAGGAACAGCAGTAGCGGTTGCATCAAAGCTCTCAGTAGTTTCTGCTTTCTTAACACCAGCACGACGGCTACGGCGTGTCTTCTTAGCGCCGTCTTCTTTAGCGTCCTTACCATAGATCTCGTTGAAGTCAACAAGCTCTATCATTGCCATTTCAGCGTTATCACCAAAACGGGGTTGCAGCTTGATAATACGAGTATATCCACCCGGACGTGCAGCTACTTTATCGCCTACTACGCCAAACAGTTCTTTGATCGCTTCCTTATCCTGAAGATAGCTGAACACTACCCGACGGTTGTGCATACTATCGTTCTTGGAACGGGTGATCAAAGGCTCTGCATAAACACGCAAAGCTTTTGCCTTTGCAAGCGTAGTAACGATACGCTTGTGCTCAATAAGCTGGCAAGCAAGGTTGGACATCAGGGCTCTCCTGTGAGAGGCGGTACGTCCTAAATTTTTGATTTTGTCTCCGTGACGCATGACGATTGTTGTTTTAAACAGGCCTACACCGTGTCAAGGAATGTAAGCCGCCCTCATCCCCTCCCAAAAGAAGGGTGAAGTTTAGTTAGGAAATTGATTAAAAGAACTATATTCTTATTTCTCGCTCCCCTACGGGAGGTGGAGACCACTAATCTTCGTTTCTCTGAAGTCTGCTGATGTCCATACCGAAGTGAAGACCTCTTTCGCCAAGTACCTGCTCAATTTCAGACAGTGATTTCTGACCGAAGTTGCGGAACTTCATCAGCTCTTCCTGTGTGTACTGAACCAGCTCGCTTAGAGAGTTGATCTTCGCAGCTTTCAGACAGTTGAAGGCGCGTACTGAAAGTTCCAGGTCTTCAAGTGGTGTCTGCAATACCTTGCGAAGCTGCAATGTTTCTTCATCAACGATTGCTTCTTTTTCTTCACGCTTGGTATCAAGGCTGATATTTTCGTCAGTGATGATCATCAGGTGCTGGATAAGGATGCGGCTTGCTTCCTTAACCGCTTCTTCCGGATGGATGGTTCCATCGGTAGAAATTTCCATGATCACAAAAAACTTCACTTGCTCCAATATAAAAGCCGGGACCTGTTTGGTTGTGCAAACAATAGCTTTTTGTTTTGTCATTAATCAATG
>DATJDP010000014.1:0-4984 GCA_035497355.1 Flavipsychrobacter sp. | reverse complement strand
CATTGCTACTCGAGAAAGGAACTTCTATATACGAAATACCAGTTTGAATTCATGTATAGCCTAACACATCAGGTATCCGCACACAATTGCGGGCCTTACAGCCCTCTCATTTCTCAAATCCCTCAATGTTTTAATGATTTGTCTCAGCTACATGAGCGAAAACACTTTTCGCTCATGTTTCCGAGGCTTCTACATGAGCGAAAAGTGTTTTCGCTCGTGCTCCTGAGTTTTCTACATGAGCGAAACGTCGTTTCGCTCATGATGTCATCAGATTCCAATATTCAATCGCTATTTTGCCTCCCTTGTCCGACAAAAGAGCAGTATCGGGCACCGCATTCCGGTCTTTTTCTGTGATAAAAGCAGTTGTTGGTAGGTCATCACCTTTTAAAGAAGCCGTCCACCCGAAAAGGTTGCTGAAGAAGCGGATCAAAACCGATCGCTGCTGTTAATCATTATCAACAATTCATTCTTTGTGCTTATCCCGAACTCAGGTTATTAGCTTGTCTCAAACTCATAAGAGAGTTTGTCAGACTCAATTAACATTGTCCCAAACAAATAAGAGGCTGATAGAAACTAAACAAACATTGAAGGAAGACAAAGAACGAATGATAAAAAACATAGAGCATGGCGGCCGCAACCTCTTAGTTTGAAACAAGTCTTAATTCATCTATACCGGAACTGATAGGCTTCGAGAGCTAACGAAACTAAAAATTCTTAATGGGCAAACACATAGGTTCATCCCAAACACAGAGTGCCCTCTGGCCGTCTGCCGCCTGGCTTCTATCGCAACAGGGTCACATTGCCCTGGTAGTGCTCTTTATAGCCGTTTTTCATCGTCAGGTCAATCACATAAATATACACGTCCATCGGTTGTTCCTTGTCGTTGAACTTGCCATCCCATCCTCTTCCATTGAGGTTCAGGGTTTGGAAGATCTCTTGTCCCCAGCGGTTATAGATCGTCATCTTAAACTCTGTCAATCCACCCGATAACAGTTGTCTCGGGAAGAAATAATCATTCAGGCCATCTCCGTTTGGTGTGAAGCTATTAGGTATATCAATGTAGCAGTCCTTAAAGATCTCAATACTATCACTCTGTGAGCAGCCGCCAAGCGTTACCCTTGCGGTGTAGATACCTGGATGCTTTACAAGTATGAAAGAAGCTGTATCTCCGTTGTTCCAAAGCCATGAGGCACCTGGTATATACCTGTTTTTGTAGTCCTTTAGTCTGATAGGGTCGCCATTCGGACAGATGGTTGTATCAGGACCAAGGTCAATTGTTGGAAATGGAACAATGTCTATCTCTTTCGTATAAACAGTATCGGGGCAGTTTCTGTAAGTAGCGCGCAGAGAAACAGTGTACAATCCCGAGCTGTCATAAGCGCGGGAAATGGTTGGCTGGTCAAGAACCTGGTTGCCATCACCAAAATTCCATATCAGGCCTGTATTGCCATCAAGTAGATAATCTGAAATGAAAGTTATTGCTTGTCCTTCGCAAAGCGCGCTATCGGTGACGATAAAGTTTAGATAAGGTAAACTGTCCACCTGTATATTCATAAAAGCCGTGTCGTGACATGGGATATTGTCTCCTGCTATCAACATGACGGTATAGTTGCCGGGGCCTGTATAAGTATGAGAAGGCTCCTCTGTGGTAGAATTAGTACCATCACCGAAATCCCAGTAATAGCTTGCCTGCCCGGCAGTGACGGTAGAATTGTTAGTAAAGTTTATTTCCTGGTTCGTACACACGCTGTCGTCGTTTACGGTAAAGGAGGCGATCAGTGGATGGGCGGTATTTATTTGTTGTACACTCGAATCGGTACATACACCGTTGGAGATGTTCAACTGAACATAGTAGGCACCTTGGACAAGGTAGACGTGGGTAGGATTGGCGGTTGTGTCAGTAGTGCCGTCACCAAATTTCCACTCATTGTAGGTGTTTTCTATCGAAGTGTTCGTGAAGACGACGGTGTCTGCCTCGCAGCCAAGTTTTAGCGAATAGGTAAAGTCAGATATGGCGGGAGGATCTGTAAGTACTGCACTCATAAGGTTTGAGAAACAAAGTCCTTTAAAGGCGATAATGCTGTCATAGCTTCCTGCTGTAAGGCCAGTGATGTTAAGTGTGCCACTGTCAGTGGAGACTAAAGGGAACGGATTAATGCCAACGCCATTTTTTCTATAGTAAATATCGTAGTGGTTGTAACTGGTATCCAATCCATATAGAGTAATGGTTCCATCAGAGCCACCGCAGGTAGTAGGGTTAGTGAACTTTATGGAGTCGATATGAGAGCCGCCGCCAATAGTTACGTAAACCGTGTCCCTTGCTGTGTCCTGACATTTGGTAACCTGGGCTACGTAAAAAGTATTGACCGTTGGGGACACTATCATACTGTCTCCGGTACCGATAAAATTAGTTCCGTTTGCATACCATGAAACGACACCACCTGCAATTGGAAGCGGTGCATACGGTATGGCCGACAACGTATAACTTGTCGTACTTGAGCCCGAAGGGGTCCACCGGTTGCTGCTTTGAGAGGCCGACCATTGAGTAGGATAGTTGCGACCGGGTACAGGGTATGCAATAGTGCCATTATTATTCTGTATGCCTTCAATAGCATAGCCACCGTTCCACAATGTGCAGCTAGGCGCATTAGTCAGATGTACTTCAATAACATTTGTGGTTTCATAGAGGATGATCTGAAAGGAAGTAAGCAGGTTTGTACAGGAAAACATCGGTACGTCACAAAAGTTCAGAATGAACTTTCTGTTGGGTGCAGTGCCGATAGTGGTATAATCCAATGTTCCCTGTCCACTCATCGGGAGGATATCCGCGTAGAAACCCATGATGGAGTTGTAAACATCAATATTACCGGGGATAGCTCCGTTTGGAGATGGAGTACCAGCTGCATTTCCGATTACCCATGGAGAGTATTGATTGGCAGCTGCAGTATTAAACTGAATATAGCCATTGGAGGAAAACACGCAGCTCGTGTACGAATTGCTAAAATAAGTAAACGTAAAGCCAAGAGGAATAATGCCGGTAAACTGATCATCTGACAGCGCTACAGAAACAGGAGCCAGCCCCACATAGCTTGTATTAAGCGTCACGTTTGTACCCGGGCAAATGGATGTATCCGGTGTTGTGATCTGAAATTGAGCAGTAGCAGTGTTAGAATAAATAAGTGCTGCTAAGGCTATCAACACTGAAAGGGAACTACGTAAAAAAGTTTGCATGATATTCCTGTACTTATCAAATAAGACAACAAAAAACAATAATCCGTTTGGATCGGAGCGGTAAGTTAAAACAATGTATGGAGATTTTTTGTTTTACTAAAACACTTATTTTAGCCCTTCTTTTTCCTTCTGCAACTGCAGCATTTTATCCCGCAGCCTTGCTGCCTCCATAAAGTCGAGATCTTTTGCTGCTTTTTCCATGGCCTTTTTAGTCTGCGCAATCAATTTGTCCAGTTGTGCTGCTGATTTATAACTCACTTCGTCCTCGGCTGCCATTAGTATTTCATCATTTGCCGCATACTTGCTTTTTTCATCATAGCCTTTTATGTCGAGTACAGAGGTTTGCTTGAAGATTTGTTCTTTCGATTTATGTATGGTTTGAGGAATTATATTGTTTTCTGTATTGTAGCGGACTTGCTTTTCTCTTCTTCGGTCTGTCTCGTCTATCGTCCGCTGCATACTTTCTGTCATTTTATCTGCATAGAAAATAACAAGACCCTCCACATTTCGCGCAGCGCGTCCTGCCATCTGGGTTAGCGAGCGTTCATCGCGGAGAAAACCTTCTTTGTCTGCGTCCAGAATAGCCATCAAGGACACTTCAGGTAAGTCGAGGCCTTCCCGGAGAAGGTTTACCCCTACCAGCACATCTATATTCCCGAGGCGGAGATCACGCAATATTTCCACCCTTTCCAGCGTGTCTACTTCAGAGTGGATGTATTTAGAGCGGATATTGATACGTTTCAGATATTTATCCAGCTCCTCGGCCATTCTCTTGGTGAGTGTGGTTACCAATACGCGATCATCTTTCTTCACCCGTTTATCTATCTCATCCAGCAAGTCGTCTATCTGATTAATGCTTGGCCGGATCTCAATAGGTGGGTCTAAAAGCCCCGTTGGACGCACCACCTGCTCTACCACCACACCACCGCTTTGTTCCAGTTCATATTTGCCGGGTGTGGCACTTACAAACACTACCTGATTCAGCAGCGATTCAAACTCCTGAAAATTCAGCGGGCGATTGTCTAAAGCGGACGGGAGACGGAAACCAAAATCCACGAGATTTAGTTTGCGCGATCGGTCGCCACCATACATACCGCTGATCTGCGGAACCGTAACGTGGCTTTCATCTATCACCAGCAAGAAGTCGTTTGGGAAGTAGTCTATTAGGCAAAAAGGCCTTGAACCCGGGCGTCTTCTATCCAGAAACCGCGAGTAATTTTCGATACCGCTGCAATAACCCAGTTCCTGTATCATCTCGAGGTCATAGGTTACCCGTTCTTTAATGCGTTGTGCCTCCAGTGGCTTATTGATGCTTTTGAAGTATTCGATTTGTGCAAAAAGCTCGTCCTGTATCTCATGGATGATTTGCGCCATCTGGTCGCGTGGGGCGAGGTATAGATTAGCAGGAAAGATAGCTGCATCTTTCATTGGCATGATCCGCTTGCCGGTATCCACCTCAAAACTTTCTATCTCTTCTATTTCATCACCAAAAAAAGTAATGCGGTAACCATAATCCACGTATGGAAGATTGATGTCTACAGTATCACCTTTTACCCGAAAAGTGCCCCGCGAAAATTCTCCCTGGCTGCGGTTGTAAAGCGCATTGACCAACGCATGAAGGAAGGCGTTCCTTGGCACACGGTCGCCCGCTGAGAAACGGATAATGCTATTGGCGTATTCAGAAGGGTTACCGATACCATAGATGCACGATACAGAAGCCACAACGATGATGTCCCTGCGTCCACTCAAAAGG
>DATJDP010000013.1:0-7110 GCA_035497355.1 Flavipsychrobacter sp. | reverse complement strand
ATGCCTTTATGAGCACCGTCTTTAGAAACTATTTTGCTATTACAGTAAAAGCAGTTTTTTTATTCAAAGCCTTTCATTTGCCCAAAGCTAAGCCTGGAAGGGATTAAAACGGATTTTATCACCACAAATGTCCATTAACCCATGATTGCAGGTTTCTTTATAGGTCTCGTCATAGTGCTCATTGGAAACAATCCAAATGATTTTGGAGTTTTTACCAATCCATTTTATAGTTGGCTTTTCAACTATTGTGTTGGTTCTGTTTGCCTGGTTCTATACTATACAATTAGTGAAGGTGCCTCTGGAGGAAGAACCTTAGGTAAGCTGATAACTAAGACCGAAGCTATAAGGGAGGATGGCAGTAGGCTGACGTACAGAGACGCGTTTAGAAGATCTCTTTGCAGGATCGTTCCTCTCGAGCCGTTCAGCGCGTTAAGCGGTTCTCCTTGGCATGACAGATGGACGAGAACCATTGTAGTAAAAAGGAAATTTGAAAGCGCCATGTAGGCGCTTTCTTATTATTTTCTGTTCTTCATTGCCGCTTCGATCTCTTCTACCGTTATTGGTATTCCTTTAAAGAGATCAATATTGCTGGTTTTCGTCAGCCAATAGTTGTTTTCTATACGGATTCCCGTCTGTTCTTCCTCAATGTAGATCCCGGGCTCAATGGTAAACAGCATGCCTTCTTTTACTGGTTCATTGCGGGTTCCGATGTCGTGAACGTCCAGCCCAAGATGGTGGCCGATGCCATGATAAAAATACTTTCTCCAGGCAGGATTCGATGGGTCCTGATTTTTGATATCTGCTTTTGATATCAACCCTATCTTCATCAACTGCTTTTCCATTTCCTGGTTTACCTTTTCTATATAATCCGCGTAGTTGATGCCCGGCTTCAGAATGGACGCGCAGAAGTTGTGCACCGCCAGGCAGGCGTTATATACCTCTTTCTGGCGCTTTGTGAACTTGCCGTTTACAGGGATTGTTCTGGTAAGATCGGCGTTGTAGTTGCCATATTCAGCGCCAAAATCCATCAATAGCAAATCGCCGTCTTTACATTCCCGGTTATTTTCCACATAGTGCAATACACGAGCACTGTCTCCCGAGGCAATGATGCAGCCGTAAGCATGACGGGTGGCTCTGTTGCGGAGAAACTCATGCGTGATCTCTGCTTCAATCTCATATTCCATAACGCCCGGTTTCACAAAGCGCAGCACCCTTTCAAATGCTTTTGCCGTTATATCTATGGCCGTTTTAGTAACCTCTACCTCTTCTTTGGTTTTCACGGCACGCAGTTCCTTCATCAGCCTTGCAGCACGCTCATAGTGATGGAGTGGGTAACGCTGCATGAAATCATGGACGAACAAAAGATCGATACGAGGATTTTCAAGGTTCAGCCGGTCATTTTCATTCGTATCAAGATAAACTATATCTGCATGATGCATCCACATGTGAAGCTGTGCATCTATGCTGTCAAGAAACTGTACATTTTGGATACCGGAAATGTTCGTTGCTTCGTCTTTTCGCAAAAGATGTCCGTTCCATTTTTCAAGCAGTTCGTTCGGACGCTGCACTACCAGTATTTCCCGTGCGTTTTTATCCGCATTATCCGGATAAAGGATTACCATCGTTTTTTCCTGAACGATGCCCGAAAGCCATACCACATCAGAATTCGCTTTATAGCTATAAGCAGCATCCCCGTTTTCCGGTAGTACGGGATTATAATGGAAAATAGCAATGCTGTTCGGCTTCATTTTTTTTATGAAGCGCTGACGATTCTGTGTGTACAACTTTGGTGTGATTGGTAAATACTTCATCTGTAAATGTTTATTATTTTTTAAATGGTCGGATATGGCTTAATGCCTTATTCAATCAAAATAAGGAAGTGAAGTTAGGAAGTATTGAAAAGAAAAATTCCCGATATGCAACAGAGAAATGCAAATGAAAGCTTCTGCCGCTTGTTATCGATGTCAGGCAGCCTCTTCAACTTTCACGCTTGCAGGGAAACGGCGCAGAAATTAACCCTGCATAATGCTAACGATACCGCTTTTAATGGCAAACATCACCATACCAATACGGGTTTTGACTTGTAGCTTTCTACCCAATGTCTCTATGTGTTTTTCAAGGGTGCGGGTTTTCATCCCCATCTTTTCGGCAATTTCTTTTATTCCACAGTCCGAAGCGAGGTAGTTAAGACACTCAATGTCTTTATCATTCAGTTGAAGCAACTGTATGTCGTCCGGATCGTCATGCAGATGTTTCATGAATCGTCCTGATACATCGTCAGTCAGATAGTATCCTTTTTTGTAAATGGTAATAATGGCCTCATGTAATTCATCGGGCTCTGCGGTTTTCAATATATAGCCATGTGCTCCGTTGCGCAGCATCCTGATGGTCGCATACTCATTGTCGTGCATTGATACGGCAAGTACTTTGAGGTCCGTCCATTTTTCAGCAATAATGGACATTGTTTTGTATCCATTCAGCCCGGGCATATTCACATCAAGGAGGCAGATATCCGGAATTTCATCAGCCTTTTCCAGTTCCTGTAAAAATTTCTCACCATTAGGGGCTTGAATGACGACCCGCAAATCGGGAAACAGGCAAAGTAGCTCGACCAGTCCTTTCCTGAATAAGGTATGATCATCAACCACCGCGATCTTAATAAGCGATTTTTCCATGATATACAGATAGTTAAGGTATCCCTGTTCCCAACAGGCTGGGTTTAAGCTAAAGTTCAAAAAGACGCAGGTGCGTTATTTCTCCTCAAAGTTTCCTGCGCAGGATAAAGATAACCAACGAAATATTAAAATGTATAGTAAATATTGCTGGATTTGCGATAACCAGATCATTTCTTAGATAAGCGTTCTTAAGTTTCAAAGGAACACCACCTGCGAAAACTATTGGGTTTGTTGGTAATACAAATTAAGTTTTTTAAAATCGTAAATTTTCCTTGTTTTCTTCGTAAAAATACGGTGGTTCAGAAAGACTGCAGGCGTTAGATTAGTGTCCAGCTTTAAAAATATATGTTATGAACAAGTCGGGCATTTCCATCAAAATTTTGTTCCCTTGTTCTTTGTTCTCAATTCTTTTTTTTCTGAAACATAACAAGGCTGGTGGTCTTGCTAGCGTGATAAAAATAACACCCTTCGCTGAGGCTATCTGGAAAGGAATCAGTCATCGAAAATTGTTGTCGCGCAAAAGGCAACATCTAGCTTGGAAAAGAGAAGTTAATATAGTTGATACACGTTACAATTCCCAACACTGTCAAGCACTTGAGACCAGCATATGACAAAAAGACGAACTCGTTTCTCTACATCGGACTACGACTAACAGAACTACACTGTGATTTTTAATAATACGTTTGTACTCTTCCTGTAATGAGAACACTTGTTCTATTGCTGACCTTATTGTTTTACTCTTACGCCTGTTATGCCGAAAATAGAGACAGTTCTATTATTGTTTCTGTTGACGTGGTGGATGCAGAAGGTGAGTCTGACATCAATCAACAGGTAAACTACAAGTTCCCTTTTTCTACAGAGGCAAATGTGTATGTTAGCCGTTTTCAGTACAGGAAAAATGATAGTATTTGCCTTTATAATCTTGTGTTTAATGAGGTTAGGTTCCGGCAAGGATTTCATAGCCTTGACCTGAACCTCCGGAAAGCAGATACCAATTTCTTTCTGAATAAATCATTCTTTAAACTGTTAGCTCAATTTGGGATGACGCCTCCAGGTCTTTACAAAACGTATATCACTATCAATTGTAAAGATACCAGCCGTACCATTGAAGTAAACCAGCTTAGCACTGTAGACAGCACACTTGCCATTAAAACAAGACTCAGAAGCCGTATTAATAAGGCGCTTGCCAAAGCCGATCTTTCAAAACAGGCATTATTTGTTTCTGATAACAAGAGAGCCGTGAACAAGGCTGTAACAGAAGCACAGGTTGACATGGCAAAGGTGAAGATAGACCGAAGCCTTCGCAAAATGCATGGCGTCACAACAAGACCGGAAATGAGAAACGGCAAGGCCTACGTCGCTGTGTATTACGAAGATTGGTTTTTAGGAAAATATGAAGTGATAACTACCGGCGCACTGAACGAAAAGATAGCCGCCGAATACAACGCAGTTAAGAATAAGGCCTCTTCGCTTGTATCAACCGATCTGGAAGATTTTACAAGCATTTCCTCTCAGATAAAAGAGCTGTATACCAGCAAGGAAGACAAATACCTTACCGGTGTTATTGATGTAAGTTCTGTTTTTGGCAATGGTCAGGAGCCGGGCTCCGAAGAAGATAACAACTATCTTGAACTAAGAGGCGACTTCCAGGCAGAACTATTGAACATACCTGTAGCAGTAGAAGCTTATTATACTACCGAGGACCGAAACAGGCAAGCGAAGGCAAGCTATGTTCGGTTTCACTATGATGTACAGCAAAGTAAGGACAAGCTGGAAAAGATGATCAGCTCCTATAAGAATAAATACTCTGAAACAGTTTCTAAAGGGGACGGTCTGGAGTCAGTTTACTCTGAATATGTAAACAAGCTGAATGCGCAGCAACTGCAATTAAATAAAGATTTTAGCAACTATGGAATAGACCCTGCGCAATTAAATGGCTCGAATACTGACCAGCTTTTTGATGAAGCGGCTGGTAGAATAGACACTTCGGAATTATCAGGTCACGACTCTCTCAAAAATACTGCTCTCAAAGACTATCAGAAAACTTTGAATAAAAGGAACAGTATTCGCCGCGAGTTAAAAAGCAAGTATGAAAGGCTGACTGAGACACAACAGAAGATAAATAAATACACAGCACTGATACGGCAATATAAGGATCAACTGACATTAGATTCAGGGTTGGTCTACAGTAAACTGGAAAAGCTTCAACACGCGGATGAGGCGTCTTACAAGGACATGGCAAAAGCAGCATCCGGACTTTTGCCTGAGGGCAAAACAAAGAAATTTATTTACGGAATAACACATCTGGATGTCGGCATTATTAACCAGTACGAATCTGACTATACTGCTTCAGGGCAAACGCTAAAAGGTGGCAGTGTAGGTTATGACTTCGGCTTCGTAAAAACAGGCCTTACCATAGGAAAAACGGAGTATATCTCAAGAGATGGTACGGTTGACCAATACTCATCTACAATGCTTAGGGGAGATTTTAAACCGTTTTTAAAGCAGCAATTTGGCTTCATTTATTATACCTATTCTCCGTCTAAAAAACTGTTGCAGGACGACTTCTTTAAAGATGATGTTTCCATGCCCTCCTTCCAAAAGCCAGTGCATATCGTTTCTGTGACGCATGAAGGAACAATTTCAAAAAACCTCTCGCTTCAAAATGAACTAGCCGCATCGTATAAAGAAGCAGGAAATGGCAATAATATCTTGAGTTTTAACAGCAGCGCCATTAAGACAGCGTTCGAATATGCTATTCCTAAAACTTCTGTCAACCTAAAAGGTGAATGGGAACATGTTGGAAAGGATTTTGAAAACAGTTCACTTCCTTATATAAACGCCGCTACGGAAAGATATACTGTAGCAACCACCGGCGATTTCTTTAAGTCTTTTCTTTCTGTCGGCATCCAATATAATTATCTAAAGCAGGAAACATTTTCTTCCACCGGCTATAGCACTAAATGGGGATTTGATGTGAGGACGCACTCAAAACGCTATCCCAGCTTTTACGTTTCTTATAAGCCATTCAGCACCTTCAGAGCTTTTAATGATACGTTTACGATACAACAAAGGCCCCTTGTCGGTGAAGTATGGGTTGCAAAGGGCACTTACCAAATTAAAAGAAAATCCGTTTCTCACCGCTTTATGCTAATCTATAATCAAAACAGCACCTCGACTGCTGACACTCAGAATTATAGAAGCAAAACACTCCAGTTAGGATATATCTACCTGTCAAAAGGCAATTCATTCAACATTAATCTTGGTTGGATGCAGTTGCCGGTAATGTCTATGAACGGAGGTCCATTTGAAGGCAACCTGTCAGCTAACAGTTATTTTATCAATGCAGCAATTAATCGCAGGCTGGGGCAACGATTCAGCCTAATGTTAGGACAGGATCTTGCTACTGCTCATTATGGACTCCAAAGATGGGCAACTACGACAGGGATAATTTATAGTCTTAAGAGAGTCCCGCTGGCACTCCGACTGCAGGGAAGATACAGCAGCATCAAATTTAATGAGCAGGCAGAAAGGATAAATCTGTGGCAGGGACAGGCAGGTATTAATTGGCGATTCAGAACAAAGGTATTTTCAAAAAAGACGACTAGCAAAGGACAACAATAAAGAATGTTTAACTCATAATATCCGTATTTATGAAGCTATTTAAAGTCGCTGTTATCAGAGGAAAAACCGGATGGCTATTATTTGCTTTGCTCTTAATACAGACTCTGTGTTTGGGGCAGGAAAACATTATAGTGAATCTCGCTATGCTGGATGGAATAGAGCTAACACCGGATAATATTTTTAATTATCAAATTATCAATAATAGCGGCAGCAGCAAAGAAGTAACACTGAAGGGAACAGTCAGGTATCGTAATTCCCCGCTTCGTTTTTCCTATAGTTTGAATACTGTATTGAATACAGGTAATAATCTTCTTTCCAAAGACAGGGTGCATCCACAGTGGGATTTTTCGCAGTCCGCCCTCCGGGAGCTGTTCTTCAATTATAAAAAGTTGCCACAAGGTACTTATGAATACTGCGTTGAACTAACGGTTACTCATGTCGGCGGTGATGCACCGGATTTTGTGCCTGTAAGCGATTGCATCTATCAAAAGGTAGATGATATTTTTCTCATCAATCTTATAGAGCCGGAAGATGATGCAAAGCTATATGAATACTATCCCATGTTTAACTGGGTGGTGAATTATCCCTTTGCGAGTGAACTTACTTACAGGATCAGAGTAGCTGAACTAAAACAAGGTCAGAGCAAACAAAACGCAATTACACGAAACAATCCGGTGTACCAGGACCGGAATGTTCTTTCAACGAGCACAGTTTATCCGGTTACAGCAAAGCCGCTTGAAACTTTTCAACCGTACGTGTGGACTGTTGATGCTTATTATAAAGGCATTCTGCTTGGTGGTGCCGACGTGTG
>DATJDP010000012.1:0-11054 GCA_035497355.1 Flavipsychrobacter sp. | reverse complement strand
TGATGATGCTCCCACATGGATCATCAACAGCACCAGGGATGATGAAGAAGGGCACCTTAAATACATAGCCCTGGATTTTAGTGGCAATATGCTGCAGCAGCTACTCACGCGACTGTATGAGGCAAATATCTTGTCGCTGATAGTGGAAGGCGGCGCAGAGCTGTTAACCAGTTTTATCAGTAAAGGGCTTTGGGATGAAGCAAGGATCTTCGAAACCGAAAATGTATTGCAGGAAGGAGTGCCGGCACCACTGCTCAGCGCTGCAACCAAGGCTTTTTCCACACCCATAGCAAGCGATATGCTGCATGTGTATGTCCACGCGGATAGTCCTTATCAGTATGCGAAAGAAATGGAACTATAACCTATGCTCTATCTGATAGCCACTGTCCTGATCAACACCTTTCTGTTTTCTCTGTTCAAGGTTTTTCCAAAGTATAAGGTGGATGCGCTTCAGGCCATCGTGGTCAATTACTTTACCTGTGTCCTTACCGGCAGCATTTTCCTTCAGGAGTTTCCTATCAGCCAGCAAAGCGTTTCTCAGCCATGGTTTCCGTGGGCAGCCTTGATGGGAGCCATGTTTTTCTCGCTTTTCAACCTGATAGCCTGGCGTACCCGCGAGGATGGGCTGACCACCACCACAGTTGCCAACAAACTATCACTCGTTATCCCTGTATTGTTTTCGCTGTTCTTATACGATGAACGCTTTAGTGTGATGAAGGGCGTAGGTATTGCCGTTGCTTTCCCGGCGGTGTACCTTACTACACGCGTTGCGAAGGAAGATAAAACACCACGAGGCTTTTTGTTCCCGGCACTTCTGTTCATCGGCAGCGGCCTGCTGGACACATTAGTGAAATATACCGAGCACACCTTTCTTTCCAGCTCTCATGATCAGGCGGCTTATACCATCCATGTTTTTGCAGCAGCAAGCATCCTGGGCATCATAGTAGTCGGCACATTAGTCGCGAGAAAGAAGACAGAGCTTCATTGGCGGAATATTATCGCAGGGGTGATACTTGGCGTGCCTAACTACTTTTCCATATTCCTGCTCATTAAACTACTGCACAGCGACTTCCTGCAAAGCTCCGCAGCAATACCTGTCAATAATATCGGGATAGTACTGCTATCTTCCATCACAGCCATCCTTTTCTTTAAAGAAAAACTGACCTGGCAACGACTCCTTGGACTGATATTATCCATTGCAGCTATTTTACTCATTGCTTTATCAGACATGAATGGAAGAATTTAAATACAAAACCATAGAACAGCCAACAACCAGTGACTTCCGCGACAGAGGCAGTAAGTTTTTTGCGTATGCCTTCCCAATATCCGATGTGCAGGACGTAAAAACGCATTTGCAGGCATTGAAGAAAGAGCATCCAAAGGCGGTGCATCATTGCTATGCATACAGGATCGGCACCGATGGATTGCAGTTTCGAGCTAATGATGACGGCGAACCGTCGGGCAGTGCGGGCCGTCCCATTCTTGGGCAGATAGACAGTGCCGGACTCACCAATGTGCTAGTAGTTGTAGTCCGCTATTTCGGCGGCACATTGCTCGGCGTGCCAGGACTGATCAACGCCTATAAAACCGCCACCACAGAAGCCTTGCAGAAAGCCGCCGTCATTGAAAAATGGATAGAAGATGTAGTACACGTTTCGTTCGACTATCCGGTGATGGGCGAAGTGATGTACCTGCTGCGGCAAAGCGAGGCAACCATCTACTCACAGGAGTTGCAACTATTCTGTAATGTTAAAGCAGGCATTCCCCGCGTGCATGCCGCTACTTATCTGCAAAAGCTTTCGGAACTTCGCGGCGTTAAAGTATCGCAGGAGAAGCAATAAACATCATTAATTGCAGGCAGAAAAGAATACAGCATTCATAAAGCAGGAGGCAGCAAGATTAGGTTTCGAATCATGCGGCATATCTATTGCCCGCCCGCTGGATGAGGATGCACGGAGGCTGGAGCAATGGCTGCACAACGGCTATCATGGCAAGATGCAGTACATGGAAAATCACTTTGACCTGCGTACTGACCCTGCGAAACTAGTGCCCGGTGCAAAGTCGGTGATCACATTACTGTTTAGCTACTTCCCCTCCGAGCGCCAGAGCGCCGATGCCCCAAAGATCTCCAAATATGCCTGGGGAACGGATTATCACTACGTCATTAAAGACAAGCTGAAGGAACTTTTGCAGTCCGTCCGCGACAATATCGGCGAAGTGGACGGAAGAGGCTTTGTGGACAGTGCACCTGTGCTGGAGCGAAGCTGGGCGGTGAACAGCGGCCTTGGCTGGATAGGCAAGAATGGCAACATGATCACTAAGAATGCCGGTTCTTATTTCTTTATAGCCACATTGATCACTGACCTTGAGCTGGTGGCCGATGCGCCCTTCGCTACCGACCATTGCGGCACCTGTACTCGGTGTATGGACGCTTGCCCCACACAGGCTTTGGTTTCCCCCAAAGAGGTGGACGGCAGCAGATGTATTTCCTACCTCACCATTGAGCTAAAAGACGCCTTGATACCCTCTGAGATGCACGCGAAGATGGACGGCTGGATGTTTGGCTGCGATGTTTGTCAGGATGTTTGCCCGTGGAATCGCTTTTCAAAACCCAATACAGAACTTTCCTTCCAGCCCATACCCGAGATCCTTAATCTTTCTATGAACGAATGGGAAACGATGACAGAAGAAACTTTCAGAAAAGCCTTTAAAAACTCTCCCCTAAAGCGCTCCAAATTTGCGGGCATACAGCGGAATATTAAAGCGATAAAAAGCATTGAGAAAGCGTAGGAGTAAGGGCCTGCCTGTCAGTTTGGCGGGGCCACCACCTGCGCCTTTATAGCAATATTTTTTAATAAAATGGCAAATAGAGCCATTTAAGCGCACGGCATCTGGATAAATGCAAATATGAACCGGAAAATGGCGATATAACAGGCATGCTGGCAAATATGCATATGTATATGTAAAACGTAGTTTATCAGTAAACTACATCGTATCCGGCATAGAGAAAGCACTCCATAACCCATTTTAATAAGCCTTTGTCTCAACTCAAATGTCTTTTGTCTCCACCCACTTTCTATTTGTGTCTACCACATATCTGTACGTAGTAATTGCATATTTGTTTTTTTTCTTCGCCAATGTATTTTTTGACCACCAATACCTGTTTGCCTCTATGTGATATTGAAAACCTTCTTTTCAATATCAGATTTTCTTTACTCAATAGTTAATTGGCTCTATCAGCTATGTGGTAAAATTCACCAATATTGAATTGAGTCAATCTAATATTGGGTTGAGAAAAAACAATATTAGGTTGAGACAAAGACCAATTGAGTTGAGACAAGGTTCTATTAAATTGGGATCAGAGCCGTTTTAGCCGCTTCAGGTCTAAAAAGTTCTGCCTTTTTGGCCTGTTCTACTTCGCTTTGGTTCGTGAGGACACGAACCAACCAGGAGCATGAAATAGTAGTGGTTCGTGAATACACGAACCGGGGCGAGAAACATCCGACTGGTATCATTAAAGGTCATTACTACTTTCTTTACCGTGATATTTTTATTACATTTATTCTTAGAACACTATAACCAAAACCTTCATGAAAAGAATAATCGCCCTTATACTATTTGCGGGTTGCTCCTTTATTGCTGCCGCCCAATCGCCGCAAATATGGGCTCTAAGCCAGATAACACATGATACTACTGGATTATTTATGGCGGGAAGTGACGTGCCGTTTCATGGGAATTCTAATATATATCAAGGAATTTACAAAACGTCTGATTTTAATAATTTGCCCGTGCAGGGCATTATCACTCATTTTTACCTAAATCTGAATGATCCCATATCAGCAGGTGTAGTGGTACATGGCTATCAGGTGCGGATAGGATATACCGCGTCAGACACAGTGTCTAACTACATGTGTATAAACAATTTAGAATTTCCTAATCTCACTACTGTTTTTTATGACACCGCCTTTGTCATTCCCAATGCCATATCGCCGTATGGGTGGCTTGAAGTGCCTTTGGACGTGCCTTATGTGTATGATCTAAATGATGGAAACGGGGGATTTAAAAATTTTGCGGTGCGGATATCTCAGGATTCAAATACTCTTACCTATCCTGCCTCTCAAACACCCATCATTTGCACTTATACAGGCGATCATGCTATTTCCATAGCTAGCAGTTCATTTAATACTGCTCGTTCCTGCGGCGGCTTTATGCTGGTCATCGGCTTCGATATACAGCCAAACGGCATAAGTGATATCACGAAGGAGAAAAAACTGACGGTATATCCTAACCCTGCAAAAGAAGCACTGTACCTGAAGAACGCTGAAGGCAAGACATATCTCATCACCGACATAGCAGGAAGAGTGCTGCTGCAAGGGAGCATGAAGGGCCGCAGCATAGACGTAGGTATGCTAAACAGCGGCTTGTACCTGCTGCGGATAGGAACGGAGACGGTGAAGTTTGTGAAGGAATAGTGTGGGGGGAATATCTTTCAAAAGCGCACAAAGATGAGCAAGCTCTGTGCGCTTTTTTTAATTCGAATCACGAGGGTAGAGTTTTCAGAAGGTGGAGTTTTAGCGAGCCCGCCTACAAAATATATACAAAAAAGCTTGCATTTCTGTGTGCTATGGATTAGTTTCATATCACAAAACATTTAATCATCTAAAACCATTACGAGTTATGAAAAACATCACAATTAAACTCCTTCTTTGTGGACAGCTAATCCTTTTCTCTCTTGTCTGCTTCCCTTACGATGTAATCGCTCAAATTGTTAGTCCTTCTATTGTTGAAACGACGCTTATGACAGTACCTCTAACTAATGTACATGATGTGGTTATTAACAGCGATATGATTCAAGTAAATAATCAAACGTTAAAAACTATAGTGTGGGACAACGGTACGACGCCTACGACAGGCGGCACCAATCAAGCGTGGATTTATGTTAAAGATCCAATCGGGCAGACCAAATTAATTGCGTTGCCATCAGGATCAAAACAACCCGATGTTGTTTTGGGACATGATATAAACAACGGCCAGTATTTGCTGGCAGTGGTCTATGTGGAAGGGCCAAATGTTTATACCGTCATTAACGGGGTCAACTATTGGATAAATCAAACGATTAAAATTTCTACCTATCTCATTCAGAACGTTGGATTGCCCGGGTTTAATGTTACGCCTATTCAAACCACAGTTTTGGCAGGAGGCTCAATGAATACTACAATAGACCTTAATCTTTTGGAAGGAAATCCGCATATAGATATGTTTTCTGATATCGGTCATCCTTTCGGAGGCTTCCCTAGTTTACACACATTTGCTGTAGTATGGACTGAGGCGAATAAAGTACAGGGAAAAACTGGTGAGATTACAAATATTAACACTGCTGCATTAACATCGTTGCCTACCATTAATCAAGCAAAGATGTCGGATGTTGCTTGTCTCAATGCACTTGACGGAGGGCATGCTTTTGTTGAAACTGTCTATTCAGATTGGAATAATCTTTTAGGATGGCAGGAGTATGATTTAACCGCAGCTACAATAACTGGCAGTGGATCTTTAAGCTCTGGTAGATGGTTTGGACCAAGAATAGATGCCATGAGCCAATACGATCCTGGATATAATGCATCAAAATGGCAGGTCGTTTCCTCACAAATCGTAATGATGCCCGTACCCCAACCACCATACATAACACCTACCGCTCCTTTCTGGGAAGTTTACGGATTCAATAATACTGGTGTTATGGACAAGATATCTGAAGGTCTTTTTCCTAATGAAGAATGTCAGTCTGGAACTGTGGCTGCAGGTATAGGATATTCATATCCTGCTAATATTGGCAATAGACAGTACACCATTGGCTTTTACCCCTGGTCAACTGATTCAATATTTTCCCGTAGCATGAATATGAATAGCGGCCATTGTACGGGTAACTACTATTTACTAAATAAAAAGCAGGCAGTAAATTACCCCTGGGATTTAAACAGAAACCTTACGCAGAGTCACTCAACTAACACTGGTCTGGGTATCCTAAGCGCCTGGAATAATGGGAAGAATGTGGTTTATAAGGAAAGTCCAAATGCGATGTCATTTAAAACAACGGACATAAAGACGATAAACGACGTTGTACTATGGGAGGCTTTTCCTAATCCGGCCAATAATCAGCTCACTATTAATGCCCCAGGCGGGACTGTTTTTGAATTAACCGATATCCACGGAAAAGCGTGGAAGAAAGGCATCGTTAATGATCTCCCGTTAAGCATAACAGAATTACCTGTCGGTTTATACCTAATTCAATTAAGTTCCGGAAGGGATTCAAAAACCATTAAGTTCATTAAACAATAAACCTTTACAGCTATGAAAGGATTTCTTCTGTTCTTTATTTTCCTGATGAGTGAGACATTAGGCGTTGCTCAAGTGCCACAGTACAAATTGGATCAGCCTCAGGACCAATCCTACGGATTTTTTGATTATGCCATTCCTGGCAGACGAAAACAGATGATCTACCGAGCCACTGATTTCGGCAATCCACCAAGCGGCTATATAGAGAATATATACCTGAAAATTGATGGCTCCGTTAGTAGTTCACCACTATCGTTTACAAGTTTTCGGGTTCAAATGGGGATGACAGCGGATACTGCTTATGAGTGGTTAGGATATGTTGGATGGTCACAGTTTAAAACCGGCTTAGTTACCGTTTTATTTGATACTTCATACACCATTTCAGACACAGTTGCTTCCAACACATGGCTGCAAATACCACTATCCACGCCTTTTTTGTGGGACACGAGCCAGAATTTACTGGTTGATATTATTTATACCGGTTGCAGCTCACCAGTGCCAAGCTTCAATTATTTACCTTTGTCGTCGCGCAATCGAAGCTTATATGGTGCTGCAGGCGCTAACACAGGGAGCGAGCAAAATAACGACACTGTTGAATCCGAACCTTTGCCGTTTTTCGGTTTTGACATAGACCCTTTTGATGTTTCGGTCAATGACATAACTAAGCTTACTCAGGTTTCCCTTTATCCGAACCCAGGTGATGGCTTGTTCATCATGCGGTTTCATTCAGCAACATCTGCTAAGAAGGTGGATATTTCCATTGTTAGTCTAACAGGCAGCATTGTACAGCAGAAACAATATGAAAATGTTTTAGGTGACTTTTCCACACAGATAGATTTAAGGCAAGTACCCAAGGGATTTTATTTCCTAGAGATACGGGCCGACGAAGAAAAACTCCTAAAAAAACTAATTATTCAATAAGCCTTCCAATGTAAAGGATGCGTGCGCGGAACGGAGGCCTGCAAGTCAAGCGCTGGGCAGAGCCTTTTACGTTATTTCATTATCACTTCCTTTTCCTTGATCTTTTCATTACATTTATTCTACATTTCTTTTTCACCATTAAAAAATATACCGAATGGAAAACCAAATCAAAAAACACATTAAGGGGGGGGGCAATATTTCTTGCTGCCATGTTTAGCCTTCAACAGCAAGCAAATGCTCAAGTCGTTGCTCCCACATTCCCGCAACAGTTTCTTGCCACCGCAACACCGCTATCATCCATTAACGATGACGTCACTGTCAACTGCGACATGTTGTCTAATGCAGACGGGCAGCCGATAAGGGCAATTGTTTGGGACGATGGCTCTAGGGGTAACAACACCACCCTCCCCGTCGGTATGGTACATTTGTATGTAGCAGACTATGCAGGCCACTCGTTTCAGGTTGATTTTCCAGGTGCACATCCTGATGTGGTGCTGTGCGATGACCCGAACAATCCTGGAGTTAATTATCGTGTCGCCGTTGCGCATGTAGATGCGGCCTTTACATTAAGAGTAAGTTACTATTTTATTTCAGGCGTTGGCAGCTCAAGTCTGGCAGTGGGGTATATTGGCTTCCAGCAGTTAAGTTACACTCCACACTACTGGCTGTTTGATACTGAGGTACTACCACATATAGATATTACGCCTGACTTGCCAGGAACGGCTCCGGGAGGCCTGCCCCTCATGCATCGCTTTGTGGCGACCTTTGAGAATGCAGGGGGTATTTATTATGCAACAGGAGATGTTGGTACCCCGACAACACCATTAAGTTTCGCCCTTGTAGATTACGGTACACAGCCCGATGTGTCTGGAGAAACGGATGTAACCACAGGGAATGGATACGCTAATATCGTTTATAGAAAAGACGTAGTACCACAAACGGTACCACCAACCCTTCCCTCTTTGGCGCTTGCACGGGTATCCCTAACTTCCGGTACTTTTACTATAAGCACACTCGATAATAACAATGGCAATACCAGAGGTTTTCTATTGCCACGTATTGAAAGTATGAACCTTCTTAACCCCGCAGCTCCGGGTGCTGAGTGGGAAGTCGCTTGTATTGTGAATGACGCTCCAAGTGCTACAGGAGTTTACGGATATAACACTCCTGCCGGAAAACGTGCGCTATCATCTTATTTTTCACCTGGCTCTGTAGACGAAAGGGCTCTTGCAGTTGCTGCAGGAACGGGGACGACGATGGGTAGTAGTCCTATAGGGAACAGGCAATATACCGTTGGTTACTTTCCGAGACAAACCCGCCAACTGTATGCAAGAGTAGTAGATGCGGTGACCGGAATAGAAACGCGGCCTTATTACCAAATTAACAATACTACTCTTTTTGATTACCCCACTTATTACGAAGCAGATGTAGCTAAGTCGCTTGCTATAAGCAACTGTAGCAATTCTGGCAGGGGGACGTTAAGTGTTTGGTATGATGGGAACCAGAATATGTTCCAAAAATTAAGCATGAGCGTTAGCGTCCAGTTTAAAGCTACAGGTGTTGAAGACGTGGTAAACGGCGAACATGGAAAGCTTTATCCTAATCCTTCAACCGATTACATCCGTCTAAACGAAATTGGTGTTTATAAAATCTATGATATGCAGGGAAGGCTGATAATGAATGGAGAGAAGAAAACAGAAGCTGAAACAATAAACGTGGAAAAGCTACCTGCGGGCGCTTACATGCTGCAACTCCAGACCGAGAGTGGCAAGGACAACTATCCATTCATCAAACAATAACCCAAATCTCATGAAAAGAATAATCGCCCTTATACTATTTGCGGGTTACTCCTTTAGTGCTGCCGCGCAATCACCGCAAATATGGGCTTTAAACCCATTTACCCATGATACTACCGGACTATTTATGGGGGGCAATCACGCGCCATTTCATGGAAGTGCGAATATATATTCAGAGATCTACAAGATTTCTGATTTTAACTACTTGCCTGCCCAAGGCATTATCACCCATTTCTATCTGAAGCTGAATGATCCCATATCAGCAGGCGTAGTGGTGCATGGCTACCAGGTGCGGATAGGATATACCACGTCCGACACGATGTCTGATTACATGTGTATGGGTAATTTTGAATTTCCTAATCTCACTACTGTTTTCTATGACACTGCTTTTGTCATTCCCAATGCCGTATCGCCGTATGGGTGGCTTGAAGTGCCTTTGGACGTGCCTTATGTCTATGATCTCAATGATGGAAACGGCGGATTTAAAAACTTTGCGGTTCGAATATCTCAGGATTCAAATACCATTGCGTATCCTGCCGCTCAAACACCCATCGTTTGCACTTATACCAGCAATCATGTTATTGCCATATCTAACAGCTCATTCAATAGCGCTAGCGCTTGTGCCGTCTTTTTGCTGGCTATCGGCTTCGATATACAGCCCAATGGTATCAATGATATAACGAAGGAGAAGAAGCTAACGGTATATCCTAACCCTGCGAAAGAAGCGCTGTACCTGAAGAACGCCGAAGGCCAGGCATATCTCATCACCGACATAGCAGGAAGAGTGCTGCTGCAAGGGAGTATGAAGGGCCGCACCATAGACGTAGGTATGCTAAACAGCGGCTTGTACCTGCTGCGGATAGGAACTGAAACGGTGAAGTTTGTGAAGGAATAGAACCAGACAATATGTTTCAAAAAGCGCAGGAGCGGTTTTAGTCACCTGCCTTTTTTTATTTGTCCATTATGAACCCGGCAGCATATCAGATTATTGGTTCGCCTCTTAAGATACAAAGACAGCGTCCAATGGTCCTTTATGGGTCATTACTACTTTCTTTACTTTGATTTTTTTATTACATTTATTCTTAGAACAATAAACCAAAACCCTCATGAAAAGAATAATAGCCCTTCTATTGTTTGCCGGATGGTCTTTTGCCGCAACAGCGCAAACCCCTCAGGTGTACGCGCTTTCAGACAATGGTGATACCACTTCAAACCTATGGGGCGGCGATTGGCCGTTTCACGGTAACGCAAATGTTTGGGAAACGATATATCAGCAGGGGAACTTTAATAATCTACCTGCTCAGGGGACGATTACCGATTTTTATTTGAAAATAGCATCCGATGTAGCAGCGGGAGTAATAATACATGGTTATAAAGTAGAAATCGGCTTCACAGATTTTGATACTCTGCCGCCAGCTATGGCGCAAAACTTTCAGACGTTTCCAAGCCTTACTACGGTTTTCTATGACACGGCTTTTGCCATCCCGTATAATATAGTGGATGGAGACTGGCTAAAGGTAACACTGCCGATACCATTTACCTATAATCTGAACGATCAAAATGGAGGATTGAAGAACATGGTGGTACATATCTCAGAGGATTCTAATACCCTTAGCTATCCGACATCTCTAGCCCCTCGAACTTATTTCTACAATATGGGCGGGACGCCGTATATTGCCTTTCACTCCACCTCTCTTTATACTCCAGCAAATGGATATTATTCAGCGTGTAATTGTCGTCCCTTTATCGGCTTCGATATACAGCCAAACGGTATAAGTGACATAACCAAGGACAGAAAACTGACGGTATATCCTAACCCTGCAAAAGAAGCGCTGTACCTGAAAAACGCGGAAGGTCAGGCATATCTCATAACCGACATAGCAGGAAGAGTGCTGCTGCAAGGGAGTATGAAGGGCCGCAGTATAGAGGTGGGTATGCTAAACAGTGGCTTGTACCTGCTGCGGATAGGAACTGAGACCGTGAAGTTTGTGAAGGAATAGAACCAGA
>DATJDP010000011.1:0-30507 GCA_035497355.1 Flavipsychrobacter sp. | reverse complement strand
TCCACAAGGAATGTGGGTTCATGCAGTCGGTCCTGCATCATGTGAAACACGCGTTTCGGACGCCATGGCGGCTGTTTTTGCCCATCAAATTCATAAGGAAGTATCAGCCTGAGATTGTATTAGCAAATGCCTTATCCGATCGTCATCCTGACCATGGAAGAGCAGGTAAATTAATAGCAGACGCATGCTTTCTTGCAGGATTGAGAAAAGTGATTACAGAATGTGATGGGCAAAAACAGCCGCCATGGCGTCCGAAACGCGTGTTTCACATGATGCAGGACCGACTGCATGAACCCACATTCCTTGTGGACATTACCGACTCATTCACACAAAAGATGGAGGCGATCCAATGTTATAAAAGCCAGTTTCATGATCCTAACTCCAATGAACCGGTGACGTATATTGCTACACAGGACTTTTTGGAACAGATAAAGTATCGGGACTCATTAATGGGAAAGCGGATCGGCACTCGTTATGCTGAAGGTTTTGTTTGCGAAAACGTGCCTGGAATAAGCGATCTTGACGATTTGCTCTACCCTGAATTTCCGTAACTTTTATCCCTTCAACATCTTTTCCACTAAAGGAGCTAACCGTTTCGCCCATATCTGATATTCTTCGGCCGAAGGATGCAGTCCATCAGCCGCAAGAAAATCAGAGTTCGCACCATTTTTGCGCGTGCTGTCTGTAATATCAAGGTAGTTGCAGCGATACGCTAAGGAGATATCTTTATTTGCATTGTTATAAGCATCTATGTCTTCTGCAATCTTCCGGGCATCACGATCATGCGCAAAGGGTGTTACGCCCCAGTCAGGAATAGAAAGTACGAAGACATTTTGTGTATGACCATTAGCAAAAACGATTGCCTGATCGAGAAGTTGGGTAAACTCCTCCTTGTAATTGTCCAGAGCTCTTCCGCGGTATTGATTATTCACCCCAATCAATAGCGTAACGAAAGAAAAAGTTTCTTTAATGCCCTCTTCCCGCAATGCCATTGCCAATTCATCAGTTGTCCAGCCGGTTTTGGCAACAATCACAGGGTCGGCAACTTCTATATTTTTCTCCCTAAGCAGTGCAACGGTCTGGTAGGGAAAGTTCTGCTGAAGCGGCACTTGTTCGCCTATCGTATATGAATCGCCAAGCGCCAGGTAAGTGTACATTCCAATTATAAATTATGAATTATGAATTGAGCATTCTTTTGCAGAAGCTTTAGTGGTCTTGATAATTGATGCTATTATTCTCCTTAGTTCCTCACATTCTGATAGCATAGTGAAAGCAGTTTCTTCCGGCAATATAGAACTGTCTCTAAACAATCGAAGCCAGTAATGAGTTTCTGCTGCCTCCTTTTGAGCTATAGAAAGCTTATGAATAAAGTCCGCGCGACTTTCCGCATGTAGCGCTTCCTCTATATTGGCACCAATCGACGTTCCGGATCTCAGTAGCTGACGCGATAATACATAATTTCTGCTATCCGAAAGACGCTGACATGCCTCAATTATTTTTAAGGCAAAACTGTAAGACTTATCCTTAACAATGTTGGCTTTCACGCAGGCAATTTACAATTCAAATCATGACCCACAATTCATAATTCATAATTCACAATTGCCTTTATTGAATAAACACCGTCTTTATGTTCACAAACTCCCGTATTCCAAATGTACTCAACTCCCTTCCGTAACCACTTTGCTTAGTTCCGCCAAAAGGTAGTCGTGGATCGGAATGGACAAATGAATTAACAAAACAGTTACCGGCCACTAATTCTTTTGCTGCAATCTCTTCTGCCCGTTTCCTGTTTCTTGAAAATATGCCTGCACCCAGGCCATAAATACTATCATTAGCGATACGAATCGCGTCCTTTTCATCCTTTGCTTCTATAATGCTTGCAACCGGGCCAAATAGCTCTTCATCATAGGCAGGCATTCCCTTTTTCACATTAGTCAGTACAGTAGGCGGATAAAAAGCGCCGGGACCCTCAGGAATATAGCCGCCGCACAAGAGCTTCGCGCCTTTTTCAATGCTTTTCAAAACCTGCTCGTGCAGCAGGTCCCTTAAATCCATTCTCGCCAGTGGACCAATCTTATTTTCTTTGTCGAACGGATCGCCAAACTTCGCCGCTTTCATTTGCACTACCATTCGCTGCTCGAATTCCTTTCTAATCGCCTTAACAGGTACAAACCTTTTGGCTGCTACACAGCTTTGTCCGCTGTTCACAAGTCTTCCATCCACAGAGGTCTTAACCGCCAGTTCCATATCTGCATCATCGAGGATAATGTAAGCATCACTTCCACCCAATTCAAGCACTTGTTTCTTAATGTGTGCGCCGGCAATGGATGCCACCTTACTACCGGCCACCGTACTACCTGTAAGGGTAATAGCCGCAATAGCCGGGTTGGCGATAAGATCATTGATATTTGAAGAGGGGATTAATAAAGTCTGAAACAAGCCTTTCGGCGCACCTGCATCCTTCACCACTTTTTCGATGGCCAGCGCACAGCCGCTGACATTAGAAGCATGTTTTAGCAACATCACATTGCCCGCCATTAAAGCCGGTCCCATAGCGCGAAACACCTGCCAGTACGGAAAATTCCAGGGCATAATGGCCAATACAATTCCTAACGGCTGAAAACTTACATAGCTTTTCCTGGCATCTGTTTCTACCAGTTCATCTTTTAAAAAGGCGGCACCGTTCTTTGCATAGAAATCGAACGTCATCGCGCATTTCTCCACCTCTGCAACGCTTTGCCCGATCGGTTTTCCCATTTCCTGAGTAGCAAGCGCTGCCAGCTGCTGTTTCTGTGCCCTCAGTTGTTTGGCAATATTTCTTAAAACTGTCCCCCTGTCTTTGAAGGAAAGCCTTTTCCATTCTTCGAAGGCTTTCTGGGCGACCGTTACCGCTTTTCCGGCTTTTTCAGCACCGGTTATTTCGTATGTGTTAAGAACGACTCCGGTAGCTGGATTGATGGATGTAAGGATACTCATGGGAAAGAAAGAATTAGACCGTAAAGGTAGCGAAGACCCCAATGGAGCAGTATCAGCTTTATTGATAAAGCTTTGCCAAAATTGCTTCTTTCATAAAGTAAACAGCCTTTCCTATTTTTGACCACCATAAACATGAACATGAACTCAGATAAAATAAAATTTGGAACGGACGGCTGGCGCGCCATTATTGCGCAGGATTTTACAGTTTATAACGTAGCGCGTGTATCTCAGGCACTGGCTGACTGGCTGAACGGAAGAGGGAAAGATGCTAAGGTAGTAGTAGGGCATGACTGTCGCTTTGGCGGTGAATTGTTTGCAGAGGTGGTAGCAAAGGTGCTTTGTGCCAATGGTGTTAAAGTGTTGCTTGCAAAAGGCTTTATCAGTACTCCGATGATCTCTTTTGGTGTATTGCAATTGCACGCTCAACAGGGTGTTGTCATCACTGCGTCGCACAATCCGCCTTCTTATAATGGTTATAAGCTAAAAGGGGCACACGGCGGACCTTCAAGTCCAAAAGATATCGCAGCGGTTGAAGCACTTATAAAAGACGATATACAGATGCCGTCTGAAAGTTTGACGCATTGGAAGGACAAAGGATTGCTGGAGTTTGTGAACCTGGAGGACATGTATGTAGAATATCTGCAGAGCAAGTTCGACTTTGAAGCTCTGAACAAATCTCCTTTTAAGATTGCGTATGATGCGATGTTTGGTGCCGGACAAAGCGTAGTGCGTCGCTTGCTGCCCAATGCTGTACTGCTGCATTGCGATAATAATCCTGGCTTTCATGGCCAGGCACCGGAGCCTCTTGATAAAAACCTTCAGGAGCTTGCCAAAACAATAAGATCAACGCCTGAGCTAAAGATCGGACTGGCTACGGACGGTGATGCCGACAGAATAGGTCTCTACGATGAGGATGGCAACTTTGTAGATGCGCATCACATTATCCTTTTGTTGGTTCATTACCTTCATAAATATAAAGGAATGAACGGGAAAGTGGCCATTGCCTTCTCCACCACAGACCGTGTGAAGAAAATGTGTGAAGCTTATGGCTTGCCGATAGAAATAACGCCAATAGGCTTCAAATACATTAGCGAAATAATGACGAAGGAAGATGTACTTGTTGGTGGCGAGGAAAGCGGTGGTATCGCTGTGAAAGGACACATCCCCGAGCGCGATGGCATCTATGATGGACTTGTGCTTTATGAATTCATGACTAAGAGCGGAAAGACTTTAAAGGAATTGATACAGGAAGTATATGATGTGGTTGGAAAGTTTGTATATGAACGTAACGACCTGACACTGGAAAATTCCAAAAAGGAAGCCATCATCAAAACAGCACAGGAAAATGGCTATAAGCACTTCGGCAAATACTCTTTCAACCGGATAGAAACTATAGATGGCATAAAGTATCACCTGGATAACGGTGGCTGGATGATGCTACGCGCTTCGGGTACAGAACCTTTGTTGCGCATCTATGCAGAAGGGAATAGCAAAGAAGAAACGCTGGATATATTGGAAAATGTGAAGGCTACGATACTGTAACAATATAACGATAAATGAAAATAAGGGTCGGTGCGTTGCGCTGGCCCTTATTTTTTCGACAGAAGTGCCAATACATGTTAGATGATCGCAACATAACATCGGTTTGCAACAACATAATATAGTTATCAGAATCTGACATCAGAATGCTTCAACGTGACATCACGTAGGCTAGAGCTGACATTAGTTAAGATTTTGAAGGATGATGCACCTATAGTTAATACACCAGTACTTTTACCGTTTGGCTCTCTCCACCATAGAAATAACGCACGAAATAAACGCCCTGCTCAACGGGTGGTAGCTGTACCAAAGTATTGTTATCATAATCCGTTGCTTCTGCTGAAGAGCGATACACTACCCTTCCGGTAATATCATAAACCGCTACTTCCAGATTGGTGCCCGGGGCAGCATTCCATGCAATATGAAACTGGCGATTCAGAACCGGATTAGGATATAAGAAGGTAGAAGCCGCCAGCTTTTGTGGCAAATAAGCACCAAACCAAAACTCGGAAAGCCTGTCCACTGTTATTTCCGAATAGTATCCTTTATCATACGGCACCCACCGGATATCGGTGTAAGGAATAAAACTGTATACCCCCTTCATATTATCCGCTAAGGAGCCGTTTTCTTTGGAGCTATCTACATCATCATATTTGATAATATTAAGCCGGTAAGCATCCACGGGTCTGGTGCAGGTATCGCAGCTGTTGTCGTTCACCAGTTGTATTACCTCCGCATCCGGTATGTAAAAACGAAGCGTCACGCTATCAGCAAGTTTGTCCCAGCCCTTAATAGTGAAGTTTCGAAAAAGTCCGTAAAAATTCTTCAGTGGATTCAGCAGATAACTATGCTTATAGGTTTTCACTTCGGGGACAAGAACATTTGCGGAGCCGTCCACTTTGATTGACGTAACCAAAGCATTATCATTTGTAAAATACATCCAGTTATCACTGTTTACATTTAGTGTTGCCATGGCTGTACTACCGTCGTAAACCGGGAATTCTTTATCGAATACGTGAATATCATCCACAGCAATTCCGTTTCTGGAAGCGCTAGGGTCAGACTGGAACACAAAACGAAGCTTCAAGGAAACAATGTCCTGAGGCAACGGCATAGAAGCTACCCGCCACCTGCTGTCTGTATTACTCCATACTTCAAATCCGCCATACCAGTTGTACCCTTCACCGGACTTACCAAGTTTCGTCCAGTTGACGCCGTCGGTGGAATATTCTACCCATGCGGCATCACAAAGAGTATTGCCGCAATCTTCGATGTCCGTATTCAGACTAAAGCTGAGCATGGGCGAAGTGATTCCTGTCAGATCAAAACAAGGGGAATACAAATAAGACAATTCATTATCGTTGTAATTACCGCTGAGATTCGTTGTCCACGCCTTCTTTCCGCTAGCTGCTCTGGGGATCCTATTGGCGCCAGGCACTCCCCATTGCCAGGAGCTGTTCAATCCATCGGTAAACCAATTGCCATCGCCTGCTTCAAAGTTTTCAAGGTACGGGAAGCTGGTTATTAATGGCTGATTTCGGAAAGTATAGTGGAGAATACTGTCATTATTCAAATAACTATCGCCACGGGCAGAGAGCCATACATTCAGAGTATGGGTGCCAATGCCTGCATAATACTTTTTTTCAAACGTATGCGTCACGGTATCCTTTGGCTGCATATTGAAAATCGTATCTGTTTGTAATGCACCATTATCAAAATTGTAAAACAGCAAAACGGTATCCTGAGGGAGATTGTCGCTATTGTAAGCCTTGATAGTTAAGGCAAAGCTATCAGCACCACAGTTAAACTTGTCGGGAGAGACAATGGTTAAAAGCTGCACATCATTCTTCACGCTATATAGCTTAAAATTGTCAATCGTCATTCCGTTACCATATTCGTTCATGGCAATTACAGACGTATCCCGCTGGCCAATCCTCACCTGGAAGCTGGAGGAAAAGTTTTGCAGGGATGTACCCAGTGCGTTGGTTAATGAAAGAGAACCCGTGTTGATGACCTGTCCGGGAATGACAGTGGTATCAATGGTATAGATTTTCTGCCAGGTTGCTGTATCGTTACCTCTCACCCAAACCTCATTTCCTGCAAGGAATTTTGGATGGCCATGAATCTTGTAATCAAACTCGAGACGCGCTTCGGTACTGCTCGTATCATAGTTCTGAAGGTTAAAAGTTCCTGTCAGGTAGTTTTGATTATCTGGCTTGTAGAGAAAATTATCAAGGCTTATGGATCGCTGGCCGCTTATCAATACATCAGAACTTACAAAACTTCTTATTCTGCCGGAATCGGTGGAGTTGTAATAATCCCAATGGTCATTAGACGTAATACCTATAGAGTCCTGAAGCAAGGTGAAACGAGAAGCAGTTTCGAAATCCTCCGTAAAGACGTTGTCAATATCCACAGGTCCATTCTGTAGCTGTCGCACAAACCTTATTGCCGTGTCGTTAGCGGCCACAGCATCGGTGGTCACCAGGTTTTGCACTGCCACTTTTATCGAATAGACGCCGACCGATGCAAGATTTAACCCTGTGAAAGAAACAATGTCGGTCGCCCCTCCGGCGATAGGATTGCTAACAGTTTGCGATTGCCAGGCACCACTATTGAGGGAATAAGAGATGCGATAATTTCCAGTGGCAACATCATCGAGATTACGAATACGAACTTTTAGGGTATGGTTGGCAGTAAGAGCCGAACTGGTAAATTGCCTTCCGCTTATCGGACTTAAAACGGAATCAATCATTAGATCTCCGTCAGAGATATTACCGGCACAGTTGCCATCATAAGGCTGTCGCTTTACCGCTTTGCTGCGCCAGCCCGGCACACCATTGATGAGCGGACGAACAGCGGCAAAATAAATACTATCGAAGCTCAATCCGCTTAGCACATAATTTGTACCGGTAATGGTATCGACAGGTCGCAAATCGTCGCCAATTTTTTTAAGCACCTCGTAGGCTCCAGCGCCCGGCACAGCATTCCACTCAATGGCCATATAGCCAGGACATTGTATAGCGCTGAACTGAACCGTTGGCTGTGGATTAATGACAAATGAGCCCGTGATATCCTGCTCTGCAGAGTTATTTCGCTTTATTCTCAATAATGCCTGACTGGTAGTAATATTGGGAACGCCCCACTTGTACTGCCTTTCCGTGGAAGGGATGTTATTACTGATCGTATTCCAGCTAGCACCGTTATTATCGGAATATTCCATGGTAAAGGTGTTAGGATCGTTCGACGCATCCCAGTAAACCCTCAAGGTATCAGCTGCCTGAATGGGAACGCCAGCTACGGGTCGCTTTATTTTAATTCCTTCCGGAATAAAATCATAAACAACCACATACTGCTTCTTAACATTCGGCACATTGCTACCCTTTACATAAAGGGTATAATTGCTTGTAGGATTGTCAATGACTACTTGCTCTACATTATTTCTCGTATCTATTCCCTCTACCGCATTATTGTCCACATTAGCCGGAGTCGGATCAAGTACCAATGGATGATGCGTATTGTTGTTCGCATCCTTTACTTCAATATCCAGGTCGTTTATCAGCGCTGTTGCAGCAAGTGGGCTGGCAGCCTCATCAGACCAGTACAGCATCACCTTTAATTGTGCTGTATTTGCGGGCACAGAAATAACATGGGTATTTGTTGCTCCATTACCCACCGAATCGAATAAGTAGCGATTATTATCAAGCATTTGAATGGAGCGATAGGTATTTATTAGTCCAAAGCCATTCGTAAAATCAGGACCCGGGTTGCCAACATCTGTTGCACCATTCATAGCGAGCGCTTTCAGCAGGCTTGCGGGGGCATTCTGATTGCTGTGCAATTGCTTGTAACGCTCCTCAATTAATGCGAGATTGCCTGTAACGACAGGGCAAGACATACTGGTTCCGTTGCTATTCCCATAATTATCACCGACATCCCCCGACACGATGCCAAAGCCATAACCCATGATCTCCGGCTTTATGCGGCCGTCATTTACCGGTCCGCGCGCGGACTTTGGCCATAACGTATTATCCTTGGCAAGGCCGCCAACGGTCAGTACGTTCTTTGCTTCCTGATAGCCTCCAGTAACGGTATGAAAGCCCGTTGCATAAGGTGCACATTGCATTAATCCATCATTGCCAGAAGCGAAAACATGCTGTACGAAAGGATACAGCAAGCCATATTCATCCAGCATATTAGCATATTGGTCGTAGGTGCCCGCATAGTCGCAATCGCTCACCACGGCAGCATAGGAGTTGTTAGTGACAGTCATATTGTAACCATCATACATGGGCCCTGTTTCTGCCCAAACGAGGTCGAAAAGATGGCTTAACACCCTTACAGACGGAGCCATCCCGACAGCCTTCGGGTCCATTATTCCTTTTCCAGCTACGGTGGTTGTGGTATGCACGCCATGCATGGTGGGCCCGGCAGGGTTGAAGTTGATAATTCTGTCCCTCACATCCACATGGTAGATGCCGGAAGTATTATCACCCATTCCTATAGTCACTCCATTCCCTTCAAGTGCGAAGAGCCCATTGGCTGCTAAAGAGCTTAAATAAGTGGCCCCGCTTGATGCCCGGGCATCATAGTTTAGAGGGGTATTCTGTGCAGGAACTGTTACATATTTTATGAAAGCGTTTTCAGCAAACGGAAGAACTGCTGTTCCCGAAATTTCGATCTCATACGTATTGATACCAGCAAATTTCCTGTCTGTTATTCGTCCGCCCGCCTTTGCCACCATCTGTTCTATGGCCCCTTCCGACACCTGTCTTTCGAAAGAGATTAAAATTTTCACCTGTCTGCTTTTCGCATTTTTCAATTCCTTGGATAGTCTGTCATCTATTTTCCATTGGGCTTGCATGGACAGAATGCTCCTTATGTTGTTTATTACGGTGGGCACAACCTTCAGCGGAAAATGAACAAGGGAAATGAAACTGTAGTTGGGAAGATATTCGGAAAGTTCGATCCCTGCCGACTTTAATTGTTGTCTTTGTTGCTGATCAGGCAAATGCCGGAACTGTACAATGGTTCTTGCAGTACCGACGTAGCCTGCATTGCTGATGCTATCCAACCAGGAAGCGCCGTTTTCGGGGACAGTTATTGTTTGGTTCTTAAGATTAATAGTATAAGAAAGCTGCCTTTCCTGGGCATGCAAAAAATTTACGGAAACGATAGAAACAAGACCGAGCGCAAGCTTTAAAAAGAGTAAACCTCTATTCATAAATGTTCACATAGTTAACTGATACAATTTACTAATAAAAACTCCAGATCAGCTGAGTTTATTGTCATGTTTACCCCTGTTTTTCCGGGATTTAAAAGATTTGATTTTGTAATAGCCCAATAGCAAATAACTTAATTAAACGTTTGTTTAGTTTTAAACGACTATTTAACTTTGCGCCGCCATGATCGAAGAGAAACAGGAATTCAGTGAAAAGCAGCGACATATCCTGGAGATTGCTGAGAGGCTATTTGCGACAAATGGCTATGAGGGAACCTCCGTCCGGGATATTGCTCACGAAGCGGGAGTGAATATTGCAATGATCTCCTATTATTTCGGTTCCAAGGAAAAGCTGCTGCAGTCAGTGTTTGAAATGCGCGTTCAGTTCATTCAGGTGCAACTGGAAAGTATGCTCTCAAACGAGCAATTGTCGCCTCTTGAGAAAGTATACCAGTTCCTCGACAACTTCGTAGAACGAATGATGAACCAGCAGCAATTTCATAAGATTATGGTGAGAGAGCAGATAGCCCAGAAATATGAGCCTATCACCAAACTCATTCTTGATGCCAAAAAGAGAAACCAGGAACTGGTCAAAAAACTGATCACCGATGGACAAAAGAAAGGGGTGTTTAAAAAGAATGTTGACCTTTCTCTTGTATTAATAACCGTGATCGGCACAGCAAATCAAATGATATCTACCCAACATATCTATAGAGAGATCAACAATCTGGAGCATTTGTCTGACGAAGATTTCCAAAAACTAATAAGAAAAAGATTAAGCGTTCATCTCAAAACACTATTCAAAGCAATACTTACTTATGAGCAATAAATTAAGACGACCCACCTGGCTTGTTGCTATTATTTTATCGGCAGGAAGCCTTACTGCACAGACGAGGTACCTTCCGCTCGATGAGGCAATCAGCCTTAGCCTGCAGAACAGCAACCAGCTAAAACTTAACAAGGCAAAGATTGACGAAGCAAATGCAGCATTGCGTTCAGCTCAGGAACAGCGACTGCCAAATGCCAGCATTTCAGGCTCTTACCTGCGCTTAAATCAGCCAACTATAGACCTTAAGGTTAAAATGCCTCAAAACAACAGCAGCGGTACAGACGAAGGACAACAACAATCTAGCGCTACACCAGCTGTTGACCAGGCGGCTTATGTAATGGCAAATGTTTCAGTTCCCGTTTTTTCTGGTTTCAAAATCCAAAATGCGATCGAATCAGCCAAATACCTCGAGCGCGCGACAGAACTGGATGCTTCCAATAACAAGGAAGAGGTAATTACGAATACAATTGAAGCTTACAGTAATCTTTTCAAGGCGAAACAGGCACTTGATCTTGTACGCGAAAACCTTCACCAATCGGAGCAAAGGGTGAAAGATTTTTCTAATCTGGAGCAAAACGGCATACTGGCAAGAAATGACTTATTAAAAGCACAGCTCCAGCAGTCGAACGTTGAGCTCTCTTTGCTGGATGCGGAGAACAACTGGAAACTTACTACTATTAGTATGAACCTAATGCTGGGTCTTCCTCAGGAAACTGAACTGACACCCGATTCTACAGCATTTACAGCAGTATCGGATGAGCAGACTTACAACTACTGGGAAGGTCTGGCATTAAGCAACAGGAAAGATATACAAGCCCTCGACTACCGCAAAAAAGCTGCGGATGCCGGTGTAAAAGCTGCAAAGGGCGACTATTTTCCTTCACTGGCCGTGACCGGCGGCTATGTAGCGGCACATGTCCCTAACCTGCTTACTATAACCAATGCGATTAACGTGGGTGTCGGTTTAAGCTATACTCCATCTTCGTTATGGAAGACAGGCTCTAAAGTGGCCGAAGCGAAAGCAAGACAAAACCAGGTAGCCATCAACCAGGATATACTAAACGATGCTATCCGCTTGCAGGTAGCACAGGCCTATCAAAACTACCTGTCAAGTCAGAAGAAGATTGATGTATACACAAAGGCAATCGAGCAGGCAACTGAGAACTATAAAATTGTAAAGAACAAATATGACAATGCTCTTGCTACCGCAACAGAATTGCTGGACGCGGATGTAGCACAACTTCAGGCAGAGCTTAACTACGCTTTTGCAAAAGCCGATGCAGTAGTTGCCTACAAAAAACTGCAGCAAACTGCGGGCGTACTAGCAGACAACAATAACAAGCAATAAGTATTAACCAAAACGATCAGAATAAAAGCAATAAAAAATGGAATCTAAAACGACCACTGTAGTGCAGGAAGCAGAAGCACCAAAGAAAAAAAAGATATTTCCCATAATTCTGGTGCTTTTGGTGATCGCCGGTTTAGGCTTCGGTGTCACCAAGTATGTACACTCTCTTCACCATGTAGAAACTGACGATGCACAAATAGATGCAGACATCAGTCCGGTAATACCTCGTGTGCCTGGTTATGTAGAAGAGGTAAGGGTAAACGATAATCAATATGTGAAGAAGGGCGATACTTTGCTCGTGCTCGATAACCGCGATATGAAGATCCGTCTGGAACAGGCAGAAGCAGCACTCTCAGCTGCAGAGAGCAATCTCGACGTTGCACATGCCACTACCAATGCTTCGCAGGCAAATATTTCCTCTTCGCAGGCCAATGTGTCAACCGTTCAGGCGCAGATAGAAGCAGCAAAAGTGAATGTTTGGCGTACAAACCAGGATTATCAGCGTTATGCCAATCTCATTAAAGATCATTCTATTACACAGCAGCAATATGAGCAGGCGCTTGCCGCAAAGCAGACTGCAGAAAAGCAGCTGAACATCCTGCAGGAGCAGAAAAACGCTGCCTCAAGGCAAACCAGTGCTGTGGCATCTCAAAGCAATGCAACTTCTCAGCAGATAAGTGTTGCCAATGCAAACATCAAGCAAAGGCAGGCGGATGTAGAGAATGCTAAGCTTAATCTTTCGTATACCGTGATCATCGCACCTTCTGATGGAAGAGTTTCTAAAGTGTCCATACAGCCGGGCCAGTTTGTGAATGCCGGTCAATCCTTGTTTAGCATTGTAGTGGATAAGGGCATCTGGGTTACTGCAAATTTCAAAGAGACACAGTTGGAAGATGTAAAGCCAGGGCAATCCGTGACAGTACATGCTGATGCTTATCCTGATTACGATTTTAAGGCAAAAGTGTCTTCGTTTGCTCCTGCTACAGGTGCTCGCTTTTCATTGTTACCACCAGACAATGCAAGCGGCAACTTCGTAAAGGTGGTACAGCGAGTGCCGGTAAAAATCGTTTTCACAGGCAACAATAAGAACCTCGCTCTTTTACGCCCGGGCATGAATGTGACAGTAGACGTCTATGTTAATTAGGATTAACGCTTAATAGAAAAAAAGATGAACGGTGCCATCGCAGCCAAACCGTTTGCAGTAGCTGCGCTGACGTTTAAAAAAATATAAATGACTGATCATAATTCATTAGTCGAATATGGCTATCGTCGGATAGTTGTAACGCTGACGGCTATTCTTTGTGCGCTGCTGGAGATCGTTGATACAACGATTGTGAACGTGGCACTCAATGATATGCGGGGTAACCTGGGTGCCACGCTTACAGAAGTCGGCTGGGTAATCACCGCTTATGCAATTGCCAATGTGATCATCGTGCCGATGACAAGCTGGCTGTCGCAGCAGTTCGGAAGAAAAAATTACTTCGCTGCTTCCATTATGATATTCACAGTATCGTCCTTCCTCTGCGGTAACGCGAACGGCATTTGGGAGCTGGTATTGTTTCGCTTCATACAGGGTCTCGGCGGCGGTGCGTTGCTTGTAACTTCTCAAACAATTATTACCGAGAGCTACCCGCCGGAAAAACGCAGTATGGCACAGGCCATCTATGGACTTGGGGTGATCATCGGTCCTACCTTAGGGCCACCACTTGGAGGTTATATCGTGGATCACTTTTCGTGGCCCTACATTTTTTACATCAATATTCCGATCGGCATTACCGCTACGCTACTCACGCTGCAATTTGTGCGCAGTCCGAAGTACAGCGAAAAGACAAGCAGGAGCGATATTGACTGGTGGGGAATAGGATTGCTGGCCGTGGGAGTTGGATCTCTTCAATACATTCTGGAGCGGGGGCAGGAGGACGACTGGTTCAGTAGCAATGTCATCATTGCCCTGACTGTAGCTGCTGTATTCGGTTTCTTCTTCTTTATCTGGCGGGAGCTTACTTATAAGAATCCGATCGTGGATCTGCGGGTGTTGAAGAATGGAAATCTTCGAATCGGAACGATTATGTCTTTCATTCTGGGCTTCGGCCTGTACGGAAGTACATTTATCATTCCTTTATATACGCAGGCTACCTTGGGGTGGACGGCCCAACAATCCGGGATGCTGATGATTCCTTCAGCATTGACCACGGCCTTTATGATGCCTATTATTGGTCAGCTTCTTCAAAAAGGGGTACCGCAACAGTACCTGGTAGCCGGAGGTATGCTCCTCTTCTTCATCTACAGTTTCTGGGGTTACAAAATCCTTACTCCCGATACTGCTGAGCAAGCGTTTTTCTGGCCATTGATCGTACGAGGAATAGGTATGGGGATGCTTTTTATCCCGATCACTACCCTGGCTCTTTCCACGCTACGTGGTGCTGAAATTGGCAAAGGTGCTTCCTTTACCGGTATGATGCGACAACTGGGCGGTTCGTTTGGAGTGGCATCTATTACCACCTTCCTTGCTCACGAAAATATGGTACACAGAAGCGACCTGGTAAGCAAACTGAATGTCGATGCTGCCGGAGTGCAACAAAGAGTAGAAATGATGAAGCAAAGCTTTATAGCTAAAGGAATGACGCCGGACATAGCCTTAAACAGTGCATACAAATCCCTGGACTACATGGTTGCCAAGCAGGCCTCGGTGCTCTCGTATATGGATGTCTTTCTCTATATCGGAATGATGTTCCTGATTTGTATTCCGTTTATTTTAATGGTTAAAGGTAATAAGGGTACTAAGATCGATATGAGCGAAGCGATGCATTGATGACTGACAGAAAAACTTAAGCAAAGGAGGCTGCAATCAACACTGATGCAGCTTCCTTTTTTTATTTCCAGGTCGTTGCCCCACAACAGGCCACTGCGGCAAAACCATTTGTATGCCGAAAACGTCGAAATTTTCTCATGTATACGCTTCCAAACCGGCTTTAATTACCGGTTTTCTCAAACTCTCTTTCGTTTCTTCCAAACTCTCTTTCATTTCTTTCAAACTCTCTTTCATTTGTCTCCCACTCATAAGAGATTTTTTCAGACTCTATTTCGTTCACTTCAAACTCATGTGTTTCTGTCCTGAACTCATGTTTGTCCGCCTCAAACTCATATTTGTCCGCCTCAAACTCATATTTGTCTGAGGTTTCCGAATATGAGTTTGAAGCAAACTCTTTTGAGTTTGAGACAAACTCTTTTGAGTTAACGAAAACTCAATTCAACTTTTTTCAACTCAAATGAGTTTGCGACGGACAAAAAAGAGTTTGAGGCGGACAAATATGAGTTTACGAGGGACTAATAAGAGTTTGAGGCGGCCAAATAAGAGATGGACATAAACTAATAAGAGATTGAGGCAAACTAATAAGAGTCTGAATGAATTAAAAAAAATATTGATAGGATGTGCAGAAGGATTGAAGAAAAACGAATCTAATACAGAGGGAGCAACGACTTAAATTTAAACAGACTTGATGAGTCTATGAACAAAACTGGTTGCACGTCAATTATTTGCTTTATAAAAGCTATGAACCAGCCCCGGAAGGGTAACCCCAAAATCTGGCGTTGATCCTAAAAAAAGCTGCCTTCGGTTTGAAGGCAGCTTTTTTTACTATTTCGTTTTTGAAAGATACTATCTAACGAGAGTGACGTCTCCTTTGTATGTTTCGATATATCCGTCAGGATAAGCTACGCGAATCAGATATTGATAAGTGCCCATATCTTGTGGAACACCTTTCCAGGTACCATCCCATCCCTTCTTGGAATCGGTTGTACTATATATCTCCTGACCCCAGCGGTTGAATACGCGGAATTCCTGAAGTTTTTGGAAAGTGATATTACTAACCCGGAATATATCGTTCTTGCCATCACCATTCGGACTGAATGCTGACGGAACAAAAAGGTTGTCGCGATAGTCAATGTTTATATGAACGGAATCCAGATTACGACAGCCATTATCGCCAATTCCATAAACATAATACGTCGTTGGTTCTGTTGGAGAAGCATACGGGTTCACAATGTTTGGATTGCTGATGGTAGACAACGGCTGCCAGCTATACAGGTAAGCACCTGATACAAGCAGTTGGATAGATTGTCCGTACTTAATCGTTGTATCGTTGTTGAGAATATGAACGTTTGGAAGCGGACGAACAACAGCGTTAACCATCATTGTATCGCTACAACCGTGGATATCAGTCATTACAGCAAAGTATTTTGTGTCAGCTTTTGGCGTTCCTACCGGCTCTCTGCAGTCGTCGCAATTAAGGCTTGTAGCTGCCTGGAAATTGTTTTCATCTCCCTCATACCACTTCACATGGTCATAACCACCCAACGCCTTCATTGTAAACGAAACGCCAAGACAGAAACTTGTATCCTTCGGCCAGACATCATAGTCATGCACCGGAACTGTTATAAGCACAGAATCCTGCACCTTACAACCGTTTCTGCCGATAGTCGTAACAACATATTTAGTATCACTCTTCACGTATGCAAGCGGAGATTGGGTTGTAGAGTCTGAGAGGAAATCACCGGGATTCCAAACAAAATTGAAAGGTACTGCACCTGCCGAACAAAGATTAAATCTAATGTTGGGTCTTGCTGTATAAAAATCAGTAGCTGAATTCTGTGTTGGATTTTGGCAAATGCCGGTTGTTCCTGTAGCAGAGATACTATGCATAATAGCAGTCTGTACAGTTTCCGTATTTACAGCGCTAACCTGAGATAATGCGGGCGTAGGGTACGTGGTGCTATTGTTATAACAGATCTCTACGATCAGTGCTTTCGTACTGTCTACGCTATAGGGACTATCGAAAGTAAACTGATTCCATCCCAATGTAGTGGTAACAGGTCCGGTTGCTGTATAGACAGGTGTTGTACCAGATTCCATACCGCCTGTAGCAGCATCAAGGGATTCCCTGTCTGTACATTTTAGCGATATCATAAAATTATTATACTGAGCATAGTTTGGAGAAGGTAAGCCGGTAACCTCAAAGGCAAGTCCTTTAAGTGTTCCTGACCTTATTCCATATGATCGTAAATCACTTCTGGAAAGTAGAAATTGGATTTTAGAAGTTCTATATCCCTGGTATGGAGAATAAACTTTTGTCAGGACTGGAAGACCTCCAATATATTGAGTACTCACAACAAACGTATCCTGATTTGTACAGCTAACGGTATCATATACTCCACAGTTTAAGTTCATTAACGGTGGCAAACCTACCCCTTGAGCGTTTAGCTGTAAATAGCCCGGACGACAAACGACAGGATCCTTTGGGCTGGCGATTACCGCATTTGAAGTATCAATATACACTGTCACAGTATCCCTATTTTTACATACAGAGAAAAATCCTACAGCTTCGACCACATAAGTAAAATTAAATGGAGGATAAGCTGTCGGATTGAGCAAAGTATCATCACTCAATCCAATGGCAGGACCTCCACTAATGGATGTCCATCTGTATTTGTAACCTTCCGGGCCCTGAACGTTAAATTGCCATGGTGTACCATCAATCTTGCAAATTCTTCCATCAGGACCCGCATCAACGGCAGAAAAAACCTTTACCTGTACGGTAAAGTAGTTTTTCATTACAATTGGCTGATTGTTTGTACAGGTGGAATCTTTTGCTGTAATAATCAGTGTGTAATCTCCTACATCAAGATTAGTGGGTGTCCAGATAAAGGTTCCTATGGCTGTTCCTGTGCCTTGCCCGGCAACACTAAAATTTGATCCCGGGATAATGTCTGTGTTAGCACTTAGGAAAATCGAGTTAGAATTAATGAGGGAACTTCCGGAAATATTAAAAGACATCGGCTGCCCGGCACAAGCGACTATATAACCGCCGCTAGGTGGTGTGGGTATCCAGGCGCCACCCATTAAGTTTACTGGTATACTATCGATCCTTGGAGGTGGAGCATTACAGTTCAGAATAGAAACTTGTACATCACGTCTAATATGACTAAGCTGTACATGTGTTTGTCTGTCATAGTCCGCAGCCTCGAACGCTAGTACAAATTTGCCTTGAATAGAAGGAGTAAAACTTGCTGTGCCCGTATTAGCATTTACTGAATACCCAGTACTAGATGCCAGCGGATTAGCCAGTGAGTAACCAGCTAAATAAGGAATCGTTGCCCCTGCCGCACTTAAGGGTTGCACATTCGTTGTAACTATTGAATCGTTTTCAGGATCTAACGGCCCGTTGAGAAAGAAAGAGGGTTGCCCATCACATAAATAAGGAATGGGGTCAATCGTAAATCGAGGAGTGTGATTAGTAACGCGCGCGATAGTATTTAGGTTAGCTTCAATGTATAAGCATTTGGGACTGTTGTTTTGACATTGAATATTCTGTATGCCATAATTACGGTCGCAACCTGCCCAAGAAATTGTAACATTGGAACATTTGGACGGAAATGTAAGTACGGTTTGGTAGACCTGTCTTACAAACGCCGGCCAGATTGAAGTATCTACTCTACAAGCATTATTCGGTTTAAAATACGGGCAAAGCTGATCGAGAGTATCAGGCCCTGAAATTTTCGGTATTGCTATAGAGTTGGCGGAAAAACCGCATGCAGAGGTATAGCTTATATACTCAGGATCAGAAAGCGATGCATTATTTTGCTCGCAAGCTTTAAAACAAACCAAAGTCACCTGATACCGGTAGCCTGTTGCATTTGAATCTACGAAGTCAACGTATAAATCAGCAGCGGCAAAGTGTGTAGCATGAGCCTTGTTGCTCAAGCCCGCAAGCAACAGCAACACAACAAAAACGAATTTTTCGATTTTACACAGCGTAGTACTAATTCCCATTTTATCTGGCAAGTTTGAATATTAAACAAATTTAATTAGCGCCTTAAAAGGCTTCCTTCACATAGATTCGCCTTAAAAAAGACCATAATACCCCAGTCATCGTTGGGTAAAATATCAAATTTTGGGCAAAAGCAGATATAAATACTAAAAAACTTTTCAATATTTCTGTAACATCTATCAAAGCTCAGAAATCATAAACCTCGACAACTATATAAGTAGTAGGTGCATTCTGACATTATTACCGAGGAGGTTGTCTGCTTTCACTGCTTCAACCACCATTGTTCCCTACTTCCAATATCTTTTCACCCGCTCCGCCAAAACATCCATATCAAGCTCTTTCATGCATTTAAAATGTCCCTTAGGGCATTTGGCATAGCCAAGCTTGCTACATGGGTGACAATAAAGTCCTTTGTTCTCGAGGATAAAGGATTGTGGTGCCTGATGATCCTTCAAATCATTAAAACCATAATAAGGGAACATGCCCATCTCGGGAGAGGTATTACCCCAAAGCGATATCAATGGCTTTTTGAAGGCGGCTGCAACATGCATCATTCCTGTATCATTACTCACCACTACCCTCGCCTTTTCTATCAGCCAGGCCGATTCGTTCAGATTAAACTTACCACAGGCGTTGTACACTTTAACAGGGTCTATCTCCGCAATTCTTCTTCCTTCATCTCTGTCTTCAGGTCCGCCTATAAGCATCATCGGGAAGGGAGTCTTACTGATAAAGTCCCGCCATTTGTCTACTGGTAGTTTCTTGGTATTGTAAGAGCCTCCAATCACACAGGCCACATAACCTGCCCAGTGACTCATAGGGATATCGCTATTGGTCAGATGAACATTTTCAGGAATAAAATAGTCTAGTCCTTGTCCGTCATTTTTTACACTAAGCTCTTTGACGGTGTCCATGTACCGCGTTACGATACCTTCCGAAGGCATCAGATTAAGCTTGAAGTTTACGAGCAACCATTTCCGGGCGTTCAGCTTATCAAAAGAATAAGAAAGTACATTCAGTGCCCGCTTCACCTTCAGACTGCGAAGGTTTTTATGCAGATCAATAACAACATCAAACTTTTCCTGCTTCAGTTCCTCAATAACGATATCAAGGTTCTCTTCGAGAAAATGCAGCTTGTCAATATAGGGATTCGCAGCCAGCACCGGCTTAAATACGGCTTTTGTAAGATAGTGAATTTCGGTCTCCGGTTTCTGCAACTTAAGGCAGCGAACTACAGGTGTGGTAAGAACTATATCGCCAATAGATGAAAAGCGGATAATCAGTGCTTTCATAAAGATGGCAAGATAAAAGTAAGTTGGGAGTTCTGAAAATCTAAATACCTTTTAGTGTACACCTTTATATATAAATACACCGGATCCGAAATGCAGAACACATCCACAAAGTCAAGAAGACCCGCCCGACCTTGTCACACTTAGCCTCTTAGCTCTGCGCTACCATTGCGACAACTGCCTTTTTCAAAAAACCGTATCATTTATATCAATCAAAATGATAGTGCTATTTGCAGACAGGTTGTAACCTTTGTTTCATCAGGCACTCTAACCATAGAATCATCTAAAAAGAATGAACATGAAAAAAACTGTTTCAGCATGCCTGTCATGCGCGATTTTTTGCTTCCTTTTTCTCACCACAGACGCTTCTGCACAGGGTAAGTCTAAGCTCTCCGATCCGGAAGTCGCTTCGGTAGCTGTAGTTGCTAACCAGATTGACATAAACTACGCTGCAATAGCTAAGCAGAAATCTAAAAATGCTGATGTCATCAATTTCGCAGAGACGATGGCAAGAGACCACAAGGCGGTAATCGGACAAGCCGCAGCATTGGTAAAAAAACTGGGGGTAACACCAAAAGATAACGCTGTAAGTAAAAAACTGATGGCGGATGCTGAAAAGACTAAAAAAGTACTCCGGTCAAAATCTGGCAATGCATTTGACAAAGCTTATGTAGATAATGAGGTAGCGTACCATAAGGCAGTAATTGACGCAGTTCAAAACTTGCTGATCCCTGAGACCGAAAATGGTGAACTGAAACAACTGCTTACAAACGTCTTGCCTGCATTAAAAGAACACCTTGGACACGCAGAGATGCTTCAAAAAAAGTTTAACTAATGAGATCCGTAGCAATAAGCGCAAAAGGTGCATTACTTGTTCTTGGCATTGCGCTTGCTCAAATGAGCTGTAACGGCACGCAAGCACCCACCACCCACGTAGTGGAGATAGCACGGATGCAATTTATTCCTGCGGAGTTAACTGTTCACAAAGGAGACACCGTGGTATTTGTGAATCATGATATGCTAACGCACGATATAACGGAAGAAGGGAAATTGTGGACGTCGTCTAAGTTGCCGCCAGACAGCTCATGGACAATGGTAACAACGCAAACAGCCAATTACTACTGTTCCCTCCATCCTGTAATGAAAGGCAAGATCATAATACAATAAGTCGAATGGAACTGCCTCAACTAAAGAGGCAGTTTTTTCATTTTTCCCCTGGCCGATCTGTCCCGCACATACCCTCCTATGGGGCGTAGCTGATCTCACTCCACATCTTTTGGCCAGGCACTTCGAGTTCCGCTTTAGCATCACTGCTGATACCGATAATGGCATTATGAAAAATCTCCCGCACCGGCAGAGGACCAATTACCTTTGCGTACACCGTTTTGCCCGTTCCCGGATTGTAAATCTTTATGATAGTGCCGCGTTTAGCAGTATTGTGAAAAGCGAAGTAAATGCCATTACTGGAAAACCCTGCTCTCTTAAAAAATGCTGCAGTCCCCTTTTCTTCAGTTACGCTGGAGCCATCGAAGGTCTGCTGATTAAATAGCTGCGCCCCCTCTGAAAGCATTGTATCGGCAAGCGCAAGAGTATCATTAGGATTATAGTAAATAGTATCAGGAACGTGCATCGTTACCTTTATTGAAGATTCGGAAGGCGTTACAACAGGCGGCTCTGTCTTTGCAACCTGTTCCTTTTTAGGCTTGACCGGTGAAGTATTGTCGTACAACACCCAGCCCACCAGCAATATCTGTCCCTTGTGCAGTTCGAGATAATCGAGGTTGTTCCATTTCTGAACCGTGCGTTGCGAAACGCCGGTAGCCCTTGCTATGTTGTAAAGGCTTTCGTCACCATCCACTCTCCGATATATAGGTCGGGTTTCCTGGGCATTAAGCGGCTTCGCTGCCAGTAGGTTGTATGCACCTAACGGTATATATAGTTTGCTGTTTGTGGTAAGTTGCTGCTGATAGGTCACATTGTTCATATCTGCAACCATGGCCGGAGGAACATGAAAGCGGCGCGCAAGTGATAATACAGTCTCGCCTGGCTTTACTTTGTGCCTGATGACCCAGCCTTTATCATCGTGAGCAACGAAGATGCTATCAGTTTTTTGAGCAAAAGAGGATAAAGACCATAGAATGGCGATAGAAAAGAAAAATGTTTTCAGCATAATGATTGTTACCGCAAAAATTGTGTAAAACTTCCAAACTTGCCTGTTATGAGCGAGATTTTAACAGAAAGACCACTATAGTGGTAATAATAAACACTTTTTGATATGGAGTTCAGGTGTCGCATTAGGCATTCTTCTTAATTGTGCACAACAACCTCCAACCACTTCCAACAACCTCCAACCATTCTCAGCCATTTCCAGCAACCGCCAGCCGACTACAACAACTGTCTGTACTTTTTCAAGTTATCAGGATCTTGCTCGCTTTTGAGTATCTGGTCACGATATTGTTCTGAAAGTTGCAGCTTTCTATTGATTAATGCAGCCTTTTCAGCACTGTTTGTCGCCTTTGCCTGTTCCTTATAATATCTCACTGACCCAAATATCATAGAGCCGATGGCATAGCGGTATGTCTTAATACTCTCCGTTTTCGCAAGATGAGTTAACATTTGTAAACCGTTTTCAAACGAGGCTATGCTTTGCGTGTTGATATTGTAGAGATAAACATCGGATGCAAAACTGATCTTCTTACTTCCATAAACATAGGGTGCAGCCTCTTCAAAGAGCTTCACATCATTACTATCACCTTTTAAGGCGACGATATTCCACGCCGAGTTCTCCAGATCCGCTTTCGGGTCAGTTTTCAGAACTGCCTTTGCTAAAGCATAAGCAGTGTCTTTATTTATCAGGTGTAATGCACCTAATGCAGCACCGGCTACCATGTAGGAACTATCTGTAAGTGCATCCATCATATCCGGCCTGCTGCTTTCTACCTTCCATACTCCAAGCACATCAAACGCGTTAGCACGAACCCTGTTGCTACCATCATTCAAGGACAAAAAAGCTACTTCATTCGTAAAGTTCTTATGCCATCCATATTTGTCAGGCACTCGTTGCAACAGGGTTAAAGCATAGCTTCTTATCTGGTACAGTGAATCTTTGAGTGCGATATGAAAAACTCTTTGAGCCAGTGAGTCTGACAGACTATTGTAAGCTCCTGCAATGGCTTTGCGTTTATTAATATAATCGCTGCTCTCCTGCATTTGTGCCAGCCATTGCCATGGCTTCTTATGGTCGTGGATATCGCCGGGGAGCCAGTGTTCCTGGTCCGGAATAAACAGTGGTTTTACTCCATTATGGTAAGGATAGGTGAAGCTTTGCTTTTTGCTATCTATTGTCCAGTCTATGATTTCTTTATCGTTCCCGTAGATCACCGCAGCCTTCATTGGCAGCTTATAAGCCTTGCCGCTGTCAGAGGCTGTTTGGCGGACATCTACCGTCAATTGTTGCCTATCATCGTCATAATTGTACTGGATGTCTAAAGACGGATGCCCGGCACGATAGTACCACTCATTGAAGAACCAGTTCCAGTCAACCCCCGTTGCCTCTTCTACCGCCATGCGCCAGTTATGCGCTTCTGCTGGCTGTAGTGCATTTTTGGTAAGGTAGATGTTCATGGCTTTATGAAAAGCTTCATCGCCTGTCAGTCCATTCAGATAGTTCAGGATAGCCCCACCCTTTTCATAAGAGATTCTATCAAAGACCTCTTCTTTATCTCCGTAATGGAAACGCACCAGTTGCTCATCATTATATTGTGTCTGATTCAGGTATTTTGAGAGGTCCGCGTAGGCAAGTTCGTCACGGGAGGCCTTACCATATTTATAACCACGCCACAGTTGCTCGCTATAGTTGGCAAAAGATTCATTTACGGTAATGTTGCTCCAGGATTCAGCGGTTACATAATCTCCAAACCACTGATGAAACAATTCATGTGACACAATATCTTCATAGTTCTTGTCCGCAATTTCCCTTGCATTCTGATTCATAAACTCGCCAAACAGGCTGGCGGTAGTGTTTTCCATTGCGCCAGACACATAATCACGCGCCACTATCTGGCTGTATTTATTCCAGGGATAAGGAACACCTGTAATGTCTGAGAAGTATGTGATCATTTCCGGTGTATGCTGAAACATCAGCTTTGCATAAGGTGCAAAAGCTGGTTCCACATAATAGTTGACAGGTATGCCGTTGGCTGCCTTGTCTTCTACAATGGAAAAGTTACCTATGGCAAACATAATGGCATAGACTTGTATCTGTTGCGGCATAGCCCATACATCAGTGCGTAAATGGTTGCCTTCAAATTCCGTTCTCAGCAGTTCACCGTTCGCCAGGGTCTTAAATGTATCAGGCACAGTTAATTCGAGTTGCACCGCCGTCCGTTGATTTGGCTGGTCTATGGTAGGCAGCCAGTGAGAGTTGGATTCTGTTTCTCCTTGTGTCCATATTTGCACGGGCTTTCCCGGTACTTCGTGGTTGGTATTGATGAAGTACAAGCCTCTGTCCTCCGTTATGGCTGCGCTGCCCCCTGTAGGCGCCGCATAGGGCATTGCCTTATATTTGATGTACAGTTCTACTGATTCATCACGAGTATACGTCCTATCCAGCTTTATCTTCAGTTCATCATTCTGATAAGTGAAAGACAACGGGCTCAGTGCCCCTCCATGCACCATCATCACGCTGTCTATCTGCATGCTTTTGGCGTCCAGTACCATACTATCGGTAGAATAGAAGTAAGGGCGCAGGCGAAGCCATTCCCTTCCCATTGCCGTTCTTGCAGGGAGGTTGAAGGTCAGGGCAACACGCGTATGCGTGATATCCCAATAAAGTGGACGGGAAGCCCGGTATATATCAAGGGGATTATTGGTAGCACTTACCACTATGGAATCCATGGTTTTGTACTCGGTTACTGTCTTTTTTGTAGTGCCGCAAGAAAGCTGAAATACGCAGGCTGCAACGCAAAGCGAAAAGAAAAAATGCTTCATATAGAAAATTAGCGGAGCGAAAGTAATGGAAATAACACGTTGAGGAAATCCCCCTTTTGTCGTGAATAACATTTGATTATTAAATGCGTAAAGCTAAACTGACTATTTTTGCAGCCTAAATTTTATGCCCGCACTATGCTACAGGTTACGGTCAATGAACAGAAAAGCTTTTCAGTCAACAACGAAGAAGGACAATGGTACATCAACGATAAGGCGGTAAAGCTGGACGTTCAGATACAGGCCAATGGCTTGATGAGCGTATTGCTTGATAATAAAAGCTATACGGCAGTTGTTGAAAGTATCGATCAGCAGGCTAAGGAAATGACCCTGCGCATTGACGGACAGGTACATACGGTAGCTATAAAAGAAGAGATAGATCAGTTGCTCAGCAGTATGGGTCTGGATATGAAGGCCATGCAAAAGGTAGAACCAGTAAAGGCACCTATGCCGGGTATGGTGCTGAAGGTATTGGTAGAGGCAGGACAACACATTAGTAAAGGAGATGGATTGCTGATACTGGAGGCGATGAAGATGGAAAACCTTCTGAAAGCCAGCACAGATGCTACCGTAAAAGCAATAAGAGTAAACGAACGCACAGCTGTGGAAAAAGGTGCGGTACTGATAGAACTCGAATAACTTCTTAAAACCGGAAGGAAGGGCAAAAACTATGAATAATCTTGTTTTAAAAAAAGTAGGTATCACCCTATTGCTGCTGGTCTGTATGATAAACGTACGGGCGCAGGGGTGGTCTTATATATACATTCAGGGCGACAAGCAAACTGCTTTCTATGTGAAGCTGGAAGGCGAAATGCTGCCTCGCTACAGTAAGAATTACTATATCATTCCCCAGCTTGCAGCCGGCCCGGTACACTTGCAAGTGCTGTTTCAGCAAAATGAATACCCCGCCCAAAACTTTACGGTGCTCGTTCCTGATAATGGCTACCGCGGCTTTTTGCTGACAAAAAAGGACAACACTTTCGCGTTATACGATATCCAGCAAAGGTTTTACCTGATGCCTGGCGATAACAGCGAGGACCACTTGCCGGAGATGATCTCTTACACTCCGAAAGAGGAGAAGCCAGTCACAAAAGACCCGGAAGCACACACACAAAATAATAATAGCATAAGCAAGAAGCAGCCGAAAAACGACCAGCCACAGTTTATTGATAATATCGTCTTAGACAACGATCGTTCGGTTCAAAAAGATGCTCCTACCCAGACTGCACCTGTCGTAGAGGACGCACCACCACCACCGGCTGAAGAAAGGCCGGTCGATCAGGGTTCAGCTGAAGAAAGCTATAATATAGCTCAGGAACAGACTATAGATGAATCGAGTACTACTACACCTGCGACGGAAGAAACATATCAGGACGACGATGTCACCCTTTCCGAAGACGTAGCACCGATCGTCAACAGCGATTGCCCTGAGCCAATGAATCAGGGGGACTTCGATAAGCTGTACCATAGCACTATGGAGAAGAAAGATGATGAAAAGCGAGTGATGTACCTGATGAAAAAGGCGGAAGACAATTGCTTTAGCACCAGACAGGCTTACTTTCTGGCGCGTCAGCTTGGGGCAGAATCTATGCGTTATTCCTTTTTGAAGAAGGTTTATCCACGCATCACGGATCAGCAGAATTTTCACCTGCTGGAAGAACCATTATTTAAAACACTCGAATGGCAAAGCTATTTCCGCTTAATACAACAAAACTGATGAAGCTACTAGTCGTTTTTTTCGGCTGCATACTTCTATTTAGCGCCTGCAAGCAGTCGCGGGAAGATAAGATATCGAAGAAGTGGCAGGCCGCAAAAGTGGAAAACCCTGATCTTGAAAAACAGATTGCAGCATCAAAAGTATTTTTCGACACAGTGGGCCGAAGCACCACGGCAGACGCAAACGAACAGCTCTACGGCGTTCGCAATATGGATAGCATGCGCCAGGTACTGAAAGAGCAGTTGGATAGCTTTGTTGCCATGCAGGAACATACCGTGCAAAACACCTGGATGGACTTCAAAAAAGACAGCGTGCTTATTGCCGACTTCGGAAACGGTGCCGACACAGTAACATGGTACTTCAACGAAGATGGCGACCTGATGATTGATGAAATGGCAGCCAAAGGCACCGGTGATGTCATAAAAATGCAGGTACTACAGCTCGAAGACACACTGCTGAAAGTGAAGTTTACAGAAAATGGCTTCAGCAGCACGGCAAGTTTTCACCCGGCCGATAAATAGATCGTTTCCCTGGCGGCCTGAATAATCACGGGACCAACACGTTATCGGGACATACGAAGATCACTCACTTTTTTTTCTTAAATTTAGAGTGATGATCACGCGTTTGTTTGATATAGTGGACCAGCGACAGAAGGATGAACCGGATGCCGTCATGCTTGCCGCTAAGGAAAATGGCAAATGGAATACCTACAGTTGCCGACAGGTATGGGATACCGCTAACAAGCTAAGTAATGGCATGCTGTCCCTTGGCATTCGTAATGAGCTGCTACAGCCAGACCAGCAGGAGAAGATCGCTATTGTGTCCCCTAACCGTCCGGAGTGGATCATCACAGACATCGCAGTGCAGCTATGTGGCGCGGTGCTTACTCCCATTTACCCTACTATCAGTGCTCACGAACTTGCATTCATACTGAACGAGGCACAGGTAAAGATCTTATTCCTGGCCAACAAAGAGTTGCTGGATCGTTTCGCGCCGGCCTTCTCTGAAGTGCCGGGCCTGCAGCATATCTTTTCTTTCGATCCGGTAAGCGGGGCAACAGACTGGAAAACACTGCTGAAAAACACCCCTCAGCAAGACACTTCTGTAAGGTCAGGAATCACTTCTGATACCCTGGCCACTATCATTTATACCTCCGGCACTACCGGCGACCCGAAAGGGGTGATGCTTAGCCATAAGAACATCGTCAGCAATGTGCAGGACTCTATACCGGAGTTTTGCTTTGCAGAGAAAGGAGGCAAAGCCCTTAGCTTCCTTCCTTTGAATCACATCTTTGAGCGGATGGTCTCCTACGTCTACCTGCAGGAAGGGGTTGCCATTTATTATGCAGAAAGCATGGAGACCATAGGCGACAACCTAAAGGAAGTGCAGCCGATTGTTTTCACCACTGTTCCCAGGCTGCTTGAGAAGGTATATGAAAAGATACTGGCGAAAGGTCTGGAGCTAAAAGGCATTAAACGCGCGCTGTTCTTCTGGGCGCTGGATCTCGGCAAGCGCTACGATAATGTGAATACAGGAAGCTGGTGGTACCGGCTGCAACTCTCCATTGCCAACAAGCTCGTGTTCAGCAAATGGCGCGAGGCGCTGGGAGGGAAAGTAAAGGCAATCGTTACAGGGTCTGCTGCTTGTCAGGAGCGGTTGCTGAGGATATTCACTGCCGCAGGTATCGTCATCATGGAGGGTTACGGGTTAACTGAGACTTCGCCTGTCATTTCAGTAAATACGTACGAAAGCAGCGGGCGGCGGATCGGCACTATCGGCCCCGTGTTGCGGAATGTAGAAGTAAAGATCGCAGAAGACGGTGAGATATTGACGCGTGGGAATAATGTGATGATGGGCTACTATAAAAAGCCTGACCTTACCGCGGAAGCCCTAAAAGATGGATGGTTTCATACCGGGGATATTGGAGAATGGGTGGAAGGAAGGTTTTTGAAGATAACGGACCGGAAGAAGGAAATGTTCAAAACTTCCGGCGGCAAGTATGTAGCACCCCAGCCCATAGAGAATAAGATGAAAGAAAGCCTCTTCATAGAGCAGATCATGGTAGTGGGGGCAGGGAGGAAATTTACCGGCGCGCTAATCGTTCCCGCTTTTAGCCATGTAAGAAGCTATCTTAAAGAAAAGAAGATAGCTGTGCCGGAAAGCAATGAAGCGTTGATCAGCCTGCCGGAAGTGCATCAGCTTATCAGACGGCAGCTTGACAAATACAATACCGATTTCAGCCACGTGGAGCAGGTGAAGAAGTTCGTATTACTACCCGATGAATGGACCATAGATACGGGAGAGTTAACCCCTTCTCTTAAGATCAAGCGAAAAGTGATTGAAAAGAAATACGGCGACGAGATCGAAAAAATGTACGGCTAAGACTTACATGCTGCCGATCGCTGCACCTATAATTCCGAAAATAAAAATAATAGCATATAATACCAGAAGGATAAGAAACAGCACACCTATAAATTTGTACATCCTTCGCTGATAAGAGAGTGCAAGATTGAACTGCTCCTGATTACCGCTATGGATGGCTGGCTTTATTAGTATAGAATATTTATAGAGATAATAAATAGGGAAGAAATAAAGCAGTGCTATGAGCAGGTACATTATCATCATTCCCACTCCTAATGCTCCCCCTAATCCGCGCATTCCCGACACTTCCGTCATCATTGAAAAACCCGCGCCAACAGCTATTGCCAATAGAAGCAGCAATCCAAGAAATACAAAACCGATGATGGCGATAAACTTCGTCCACCTAACGGTTTCCAGTAGCTGGGCTTTTGCTTCTTCATCAATAGTAAGATTAAAAAGATCTTTTGTGTGATTGTAAGGTTCCATCCTTTTTAATTTATGGCAAAAGATACTATTGAAATTTATAAAGTCAAAAAAGCTGGCTGAAAAAATGGCTAAGGACGAGGCAAAAGCGATAGAAAAGGCAGTGTTATTCTGAGCGCTACAACTGCTGAACAGGCAAACATCGCCCATGTTCGAAGAACCCCAAGCGACACTGCTCCTATAACGTGAGTAGCATATTTCTAGAAGTAAGGGTTACCTAAAGCTCATTTCGGTATTCACTAAGCAGGAACAATGACATTCTGTTCAAACCGACAGGTAGCAAAGCTGAAGAAGAAAGCGTTACAGTGCATGCAACAACGAGGAGGAGGCAAGTCCTCCGGGAAATTGGCGATGACTGCCTTGAAAGGGTGAATATCTTCTGGGAAGAAGTCAAAATCCGCAGTAGCAGAGCTGCCGACTTTAGGGTAAAACTCGATGTTTCCTTGCCAAAATACAAACCGATGAGGGATAGAGGTAAACCCTTCACGGTTTATAGTAAACCCTTCACGGTTTATAGTAAACCCTTCACGGTTTATAGTAAACCCTACACGGTTTATAGTAAACCCTTCACGGTTTATGGTAATCCCTACACGGGTTAAGTGAAACCCTACAAGGGTTATGGGAAACCTTACACGGGTTATGGGAAACCCTTCACGGTTCGTGGCAATCCCTTCACGGACTATCGCAATCCTTACACGGGTTATAGGAAACCCCTCACGGTTCATGGCAATCCCTTCACGGAATGCCACAATCCCTTGTCGGAATGTCACAACCCCTTCACGCTAAGACCTATTATTTTGAAGCGTTAACGATATCTTCTTGTTTTGTGTCTGGAGACCTGCAACTTTAGAGACGGATATTTCAGGGAGATCCCATGCCAAGTGACCCGGCAAGGACTATGGATTACACCCCCTCGCCTTGGTTCGTGTCC
>DATJDP010000010.1:0-28820 GCA_035497355.1 Flavipsychrobacter sp. | reverse complement strand
GCATCGTCTGCTGCTGCCAGCACCGACTCCGCGCTACTGTTCTTGTCCAGAAATCCCTTTACATTAAGCAGCAGATAAGGCTTTACAAGCTTTGCAAGCTCGCTGGCACCACTAATTACGATGACGGGAATGCTTAGCGCCTGCTCTTTGAGCCAGTACAATACCTGCTGACCGTCCATATGCGGCAGCCCAAGGTCTAATAGTATCAGGTCGGGCATTGGGCTCAGCGGCAGCGCCGCTACCAGTTCCCTCCCATCGCTGTATTGATAAGCATAATGATACCGGTCGGAAGAGGAAAATATGTGGTTCAAAAGTGTTTGAAACATCTTATGGTCTTCGATGTGGCAAATGACGTAGGGGCGATTCTGCTGGGGCATATATGCTTGTGTTGATAGAAGATGAACAGTTTATGTATGTGCCTGACGACAATTTGAAAACATAAATACAATGGAAATCTGATTAAAGCAAGAGGGAGAAAAAAATAGTTGGAAGAGGTTGGAAGGGTTGAGATTGTTGGAAGAGTTGGAAAGGGTTGGAGATTGTTGGAAGTTGTTGGAAAGGGTTGGAAGGGTTGGAGATTGTTGGAAGGATTGGAAGAGTTGGAGATTGTTGGAAAAGACCACGAAGTATTAGGCAAGCAACCTTCTGCCTTCTGCCCTCTGCTCTCTGCTCTCTGCCCTCTGCTCTCTGCCTTCTGCTCTCTGCTAGCTGCCATCTGCCCTCTGCCTTCTGCCCTCTGCTCTCTGCCTTCTGCCATCTGCCCTCTGCTCTCTGCCTTCTGCCTTCTCTCCCTATTTATGAGTAGAAGCTTCTCCCTAAAAACATTTTTGCCGCTCCCTATTTATAGGGATTAATATGTGAATGGCGATTATGAGTTTTGTCCTGTTATTCAAGCGAATGATACAAAACACCGCCATATTGTCTTTACCAACTGCAGCAATCGGACGTGCAATAGCGGCACCGGCAACAGCAAAAACTACGAGTTTATCTCCCAAACGCCAAATGTTTAAGGACATACGCCATTTGTTTGAAGACATACGCCGTATGTTTGATCACATACGCTGTATGTTTGAAGACATACGCTGTATGTTTGATCACATACGCCGTATGTTTGAAGACATACGCCGTATGTTTAATCACATACGCCGTATGTTTAAAGACATACGCTGTATGTTTGAAGACATACGCCGTATGTTTGAAGACATACGCCATTTGTTTGAAAACATACGCCGTATGTTTAAAAACATAGACGGTATGTTTGATCACATACCTTTTTTGAGGGGTACGACACTTTTTTCTTCTGAAGTTCTCCCCGTAAGCACCGCAAATAATATAGTTAGGACAATACTACGATTCCGTTATTGCAGGGGAAGCCCCGCGAAGGGCTATTCACTCCTATAATTATAGTACAACACTTTTTTTCACACAACTTAAAACACCAAAATTATGTCTACAGTAGCGTTAAAATTAGATCGCAGAAATGCACCTGACCTCATTCAATTTGGCAGAAACATTCATGCAAAGATGCTGGCAAGCGCCACTCTCTTTGCCACACCACCAGTAACAATGGCCGACCTTGCCTCAGCGCTTGACGGTCTGGAGACAGCGCAGCAAAATACCTATGGCGCTGGCAAATCAGCGATTTTGATACGCAATGAGAAGCTGGCGGAAGTAAAATCGCTGCTTAAAGACCTGGGTATCTACGTGCAAATGGTAAGCAAGGGTGACGACGGTATTATTGATCTTGCCGGTATGCCTGTTAAATCAAAAGGGCCACGCCGTTATGATTTTCTGGCGGTACCGACAGGTTTAACGGCCTTCGTCCTGCGCAGTGGAGTGATCGGTTTGCGGTGGCGTCGCATTCATAACGCAAAGAGTTTCGTTATTGAATACTGTCCCGATCCGATAACCGATGGCGGGTGGAAGCCCGGCATGACCAACAGCGGCGCCAATGGCCGTGTGGAGAACCTGACACCGGGTAAAACCTACTGGTTTAGAGTACGTGCCATTGGCTCCGACGGACTGACCAGCGACTGGACTGTGCCTGTGTGCCAGATGGTGTTGTGAATGCGTGCCCTGCTGATGGGACTGATCAGCAAGCGGAATATTTGAATGGTGAATGGTGAATTGTGAATGATAAACCCGGCATGTTGCGAACGCCTTGCAAAAGGCAGCAACTTGTCGGGTTTTATTTATGTTATTAGGAGAAGGCTTTGGCGCAGGCGCTTGCGTTAACGATGTTCTTTCTTTAATATAGAAGACTGAAAAATGATTTTTGCGTTCTTACTAGTGGGAGGATGCCTGCGTTGGAGCGTCTTGATATAATCGCAGGGCATTGTGCAACAAACTCATTTTAAGTACCTTCATAGTTGAATTTCTGACCGAAAACTTTGAATTTCCTCTTTATCAATGAATCTTGCTCAGATAGAAGATAATTTACAACAACTTGTCCAATCCTACAATCAGGACTCTTTTATTTACGACTTGTTATTAGCCTATGGGCAGCCCAAAGCATCTATTACCAGATTGCAAAAAGGCGGCCTAAACCTTTCCAAAATACCTGGTGAAATTGACTGGAAGAAAAAACTCTTTTTTAAGGAAGTAAATGGAGAAGACCCGCACGACCTGATTGATAACATAGCAGCAAATGAAAAGGCAATTAAGCATGATCCACGCTTTTTGATTGTTACCGACTACAAAACCTTGCTGGCTGTTGACCGTAAAACAGGTGATACTTTAGACATCCCCCTTTTAGAAATCGCCAAACACTTTGACTTCTTTTTGCCCTGGGCCGGTATGGAAAAGAAACAGGTGATTGGCGAAAATCCTGCTGACGTAAAAGCAGCAGAAAAAATGGCAAAGCTCTATGATGAAATAAAAAAGGACAACCCCGCCGCTACACCTGAAGAGATACACAACCTCAATGTTTTTCTTTCCCGTTTACTGTTCTGCTTTTTTGCCGAAGACACAGAAATTTTTGAGAAGAACCTTTTCACCAATTCTGTTGCCAACCATACACAGCAAGATGGCAGCGACCTTAATACCTACCTCGATCATCTTTTTGAGGTAATGAACACAGACAACCGGCGGCGTAGTAAAAATATTTCTGCTTATCTGAACGCCTTCCCTTATGTAAATGGTGGTTTGTTTCGCAATCCGCATAAGGCGCCTGTCTTCAGTAGGAAAAGCCGCCACTTATTAATTGAATGCGGCAGTTTGCAATGGAAAGATATTCATCCTGATATTTTTGGTTCTATGATTCAGGCTGTGGTAACACCTGAACACCGTGGCGGTTTTGGAATGCACTACACAAGTGTACCCAATATTATGAAAGTAATTGAGCCGCTTTTTTTAGATGAACTGAAAGAAGAATTTGAAGCAGTAAAAAATGAACCAAGAGGACTTTCAAGATTATTAGAAAGACTAAGCAGGATAAAAATATTTGATCCTGCCTGTGGTAGCGGTAATTTTTTGATTATAGCCTATAAAGAACTCCGCCTGCTTGAGATAAAAATATTGCAGCGATTACAGCTATTGCAGAAAGCGGCTAGCGGTTTTGAGCCAAAGCAATTGGAATTGATACCAAAAGCTCAATTAACATTAGCCGCAGGCTATAAGCCTACGCTATTTTCAAGGATCGAGCTTTCACAGTTTTACGGAATAGAGTTAGATGATTTTGCCCATGAAATTGCGATACTTTCTCTTTGGCTTGCCCAGCACCAAATGAACATGAAGTTTAAAGAGGTGTTTGGTTCAGCTAATCCAACACTTCCTTTACAAGCAGGTGGCAATATTGTTCAAGGAAATGCAACACGGATAAATTGGGAAAATGTTTGCCCTAAGAATGAAGGTGATGAGATTTATATTTTGGGCAATCCGCCCTATTTGGGTTCGAAGAAACAGACCAAGCAGCAAAAAGCTGAAATGACTTTGGTATTTAATGGAATTAATGACTACAAAAATTTAGACTATATCTCCTGCTGGTTTTATATTGGTTCTAAATATATCGAGGGCAATAATGCTGTATTGGCATTTGTATCTACAAACTCTATAACACAGGGAGATCAGGTCGGTTTATTATGGCCACATATTTTTTCTAAGGGAATTGAAATCGGTTTTGCCCGAACTTCATTTAAATGGGCAAATAATGCTAAAGACAAAGCTGGAGTAAATGTGATTATAATTTCACTAAGAAATAATAGTAATAAACCTAAATACCTTTATGGAAATTATATTCAGAAAGTTTCAGGAATTGGACCTTATCTTATACCTAACTCCTATGTCATTGTTAAGAAACGGGTAACTCCATTATCAACCTTGCCGGAAATGGCTGTAGGTAATATGTCATTAGATGGAGGTTTTTTAAAACTAACGCCAACAGAAAAAGACGATTTGCTTAGAAAAAATATACCCTCGAAATTCATTCGTCCTCTTACAGGCGGTGATGAGTTTTTAAACAGCCTTGACCGGTATTGTATTTGGATAGAAGATGAAGATTTGGATGAAGCAAATTCATATCCTGAACTTAGAAATAGAATAGATGGTGTAAAAGAATTTAGAAAAAATGGTGGTGACGTTGCAAGAACTTTGCTTGAAAGGTCTCATCAATTTCGATACAGGCGACAAGCGAACCTTAGTTATATTTTAATTCCTTGCACAAGTTCTGAGAAAAGGGAATATCTACAAATTGGCTTTTTGGATTCACAATATATCACATTACATTCCGCACAAGCAATTTATGATAGCGATCCATGGCCGTTTGCATTAATATCTTCAAAAATGCATATTTGCTGGATTAAAGCTGTATGTGGTAGTCTTGAATCCCGTATTAGATATTCAAATGTCTTGGGCTACAATACATTTCCATTTCCAGAAATTAATAAAAACCAAAAGCAAGAACTTGAAAGACACGTTTTCAATATACTTTCAGAAAGAGAGAAACATTCTGAAAAAACTCTTGCTCAATTATATGATCCTGAAAAAATGCCGCAAGGTTTAAGAGAAGCACACAAAGAACTTGACCTTGCCGTTGAACGCTGCTACCGTAGCAAGCCTTTTGAAAGCGACGAAGAAAGGCTTGAATATCTTTTCAAATTATACGAACAAATGATTGCAGAAGAACAGCAACGCAGCGGTGAATTAATTTTTGAGCAACAAAAAACTAAAAAGAAAAAAACAAAAGCATAATGCCTGATATAGTACATGTAACCTATGCCCAAACAGGGCAAAGCTCAAAGACCAACGCCTACGGCATGAGAGAAATGCAGGAAAAGGCATACCAGGTAAGAGATGCTCAATATATTTTGCTGAAAGCCCCACCAGCTTCAGGCAAATCAAGAGCACTTATGTTTATTGCTTTGGATAAGCTCCTACATCAGGGTTTAAAAAAAGTAATCGTTGCTGTTCCTGAAAGAACAATCGGTGGCTCATTTGCGCCTACCAAGTTGAAAGATGCAGGCTTTTATGCAGATTGGGAGCCTAACAATGCTTATAATCTTTGCACACCAGGCGGCGACGCGGCAAAAACAAAAGTGCAAACCTTTAAAAACTTCTTAGATAACGATGAGCAAATACTTATTTGTACCCATGCCACACTTCGCTTTGCATTTGAAGAAGTAGATGAAACCAAATTCAACAACTGCTTACTGGCAATAGACGAATTTCATCATGTATCAGCAGACGGAGATAGCAGACTTGGGGAATTGATTAAGTCCATCATGCAGAAAACCGATGCCCACATTGTGGCTATGACAGGCTCTTATTTCCGTGGCGACAGCGTTCCTGTTTTGTTGCCGGAAGATGAAGCGAAGTTCACGAAGGTCACATACAACTATTATGAACAACTAAATGGCTATACTTATTTGAAGTCATTAGGCATTGGCTACCATTTTTATCAGGGGAAATACACATCTGCCATCAGTGAAATTTTAGATACAGATAAAAAGACAATACTGCACATACCCAATGTTAACTCCGGCGAATCGACAAAGGATAAGCACAAAGAAGTTGATACTATCTTAGATAGCATTGGTGATGTTACCAACGTTGATCCGGATACAGGAATTATTTATGTAAAGCGGCATTCAGATGGAAGGGAATTGAAGGTTGCTGATCTGGTAAATGATAATCCCAAAGACAGAGAGAAGATTGTTGACTATTTGCGCAACATGAAAAGTGTGGATGATTTGGATTTGATTATTGCTTTAGGAATGGCAAAAGAAGGTTTTGACTGGACTTTTTGCGAACATGCTTTAACGGTTGGCTACAGAGGTTCTTTAACAGAAATCATTCAGATAATAGGCAGAGCAACAAGAGATAGCAGTAATAAAAGCCATGCACAGTTTACAAACCTCATTGCTCAGCCTGATGCAGCAGATGATGACGTAAAGCTGGCTGTAAATAATATGCTCAAAGCAATTACAGCATCGCTGTTAATGGAACAGGTGCTTGCTCCCAACTTCAAGTTTAAAACCAAGCTATCAGACGAAGACAAAGCGGAAAAAGGCGAGATAAAGATCAGAGGCTTTAAAACGCCGAGTTCAAAAAGAGTAAATGATATTATTGAAAGCGATCTAAACGATTTGAAGGCTACCATTTTGCAGGACGATACGATGCTGAAAGCAATGCCTGGTAATCTTGACCCCGAAGTAATCAACAAGGTTTTAATTCCCAGAATCATTCAGATAAAATATCCTGACCTTACAGAAGAAGAAGTGGAAGAGATAAGGCAGTATGTGGTAGTCGATTCGGTTGTAAAGAATGGAGAGATTAAGGAGGTAGGTGACAAACGCTTTATAAGAATGGCTGACCAATTTGTAAACATAGAGGATTTGCATATTGACCTTATTGATAAGATTAATCCTTTTCAAAAAGCCTTTGAAATATTATCCAAGTCTGTGACAACAAGAGTATTGAAAGTTATTCAGGAGTGTATTGAGGCTACAAGAATACAGGTAACTGAAGAAGAAGCAGTTTTACTGTGGGATAAAATAAAAGCCTTTAGAGCCACATTTGGCAAAGAGCCAAACTTGAATTCAACAGATCCTTTAGAAAGAAGAATGGCGGAAGTATTAGTTTATTTAAAAGATCAGGCAAGAAAACGCAAGAATGTTACCGAAGAAAAAGCTTGAAGATATTTTTAATGATGACCCATATGGCTTGCTAAATGTAAAGCCATCAGCTTCGCCTGCCCGTAATGCAGATGAGCGCCTGCTTGCATCATTTCAGGAGATAATTGATTTCTACGAAAAAAATAACAGAGAGCCGGACCAAGGCAGCGGTATTCAGGAACATCAATTATATGCAAGGTTAAAAGGCATTCGGGAGAGCCCGGAAAAAATAGAAATGCTTAAAGGCTACGATAAGTACGGCTTTCTAAATTATGAACAGAAACAAGTTGCCTCAATAGATGATATACTGAATGATGACGATTTTGGTTTGTTGGATGACACCGCAGAAGGCTTGTATGATTTGAAACATGTAAAGAAACAAGATGAAAGAGCCAGCGCAGATTTTGTTGCAAGACGAAAGCCATGTAAAGACTTTGAGAAATATGAAGCTACTTTTAAAGAGGTACAGAAAGACCTTGCGGCAAATAAAAGGAAGCTGATAAAGTTTAAGCAGGATGATTTAGGGGCGGGCGATTTTTATGTCCATAACGGAGTTTTGCTTTTATTGGAAAGTATAGAGGAAAAAAAAGAAAATCAGGAGTTCAAAAGTGGTAACCGTATTCGTAAAGATGGACGTACCAGAATCATATTTGAAAACGGCACAGAGTCAAATATGCTTTATCGGTCACTATACAAGGCACTATTAGCAAATGGAAAATCGATCACTAAAAATGAAGATGATGTTTATGAAGAGTTGCCTGAAAAATTTAGTACCGTAAATGAAGAGGACGGAGAAGCAGGCTATATTTATATTTTGAAATCCAAAAGTGATAAGGAAGAAATACGCTCCATTCAGAACCTATACAAGGTTGGATATTCTAAAGTTCGAGTTGAAGAAAGAATAAAGAATGCTCCACGTGAGCCAACTTATTTGATGGCAGACGTGCGCTTAGTGATGAAATATAAATGTTACGACTTAAACCCACAAAAATTTGAGCAGTTGATTCATAAATTTTTTGGTGCTGCTTGTTTAAATGTCGATGTATTTGACGGAGACGGCAAGCGACATACACCAAGGGAGTGGTTTGTTGCTCCGTTAGAAATTATTGAGAAGGCAGTAAACATGATCATTAGCGGCGAAATTGTGAAGTACAGATTTGATGTAATGAAGGGCGAAATCGTCTTGAGACAAAACTAGGCTCTTGCGGTCAAGCATTTCCATTTGGGAAAATTAGTGAAGGAATTGGAATTGGTTCGTGAGGACACGAACCAAGGCGGGGAAACGCATCAATGTATGTGTGGTTCGTGAGGACACGAACCACGGCGAGGATCACCCCTGCATTTATCTATGGTCGTTGTCATATTCTTTATGTAACTTTTGTATGTTATATGGGAACAGCGCAAATTTTAAGATTTGGAGCAAAACTTTACCGAAAGCAGTAGCCTAACCATACAAAACTAAAAGATGAAGAAGTTAATAATTGGATCTGTAATGGCGGCTCTGCCTTGTCTCGCTTTTTCTCAGGCTCAAACCTATCAGAGCAGAATACAACTGACAGCAAGCAACCTTTATGTTCCCAAAGGGTTGGAAGAAAAGATGTTTAAACCAGCTTTAAGAAGCCTCGGAATAGCTTATCTGCATCAGCTAACACCGAAAGTAAGAGTTGGCGTGGCATACTCCGCCTGGTATAGCTGGAACAAACTAGCAAACTTTATTCCCGTTGATGGCAATGGCTACTATGAAGATGTAGGGCCAATGGATGTGTGGAAGAAAGGAGATATAAGAGCCAGATATGATTACCGTTTCTTTGAACTGTCGGGCAACTATGTCATTAATCAAAACGCACTGGGCGAATCTTATGCAGGCGTCGGCATGTCCTATGCAATCGGGAAAAATACCGTAACGGAAAGCATTAACAATATCCCCTGGGCAATAGATTGGGTGGTTCAATCAAGGGTAGAGAAAAAGAGCTATTTGGGTGCCCTTGCTCAGGTAGGCTATGACGTTTTTCTTATACAGAAGAGAATGACATTAGGCCTTTCAGAAACGATGCGGTTTTACTCCGGATTGCCGATTCAATACTACACCAACGTTAATGTTGGCTACAACTTTAGCTTAAAGAAGCGATAGCTTACTAAGCGCCACACGTTCCAACGTTGCCTTTAAAACTTCAATTAAACAACAAAGCCACTGAAAAATTCAGCGGCTTTTTATTTTGGTTCCTGTGATCCTGCTAGGACTCGAACCTAGTACCTACAGCTTAGAAGGCTGTCGCTCTATCCAGATGAGCTACAGGACCAAAATGAGGGTGCAAATCTAAAGAATATTATCAGAAATAAAAGTGGCTAGTCTTTTCCCTTCAAAGGCACTGGTGCGGGCGCTTCTCCGTCCTTAAACTTCTGCACTGGTATCAGATCCTGCATATAGTTCCACTGATCATTTTCCCAGCGAAAGCCATCATACTCTCCACTCGGCACATAAGTGTATTTTCTATTCGGGTCATTGACCTGCGAGATCAGCTTGTCGAAATACACCATCTGCTTTTCATCATCCCAGTTCAGAGATGCCTGTACCTCTTTTTTGTATTCTATGATAAAGCGATTGATGCGCTGTTCAGAATTTTGAGAGCCGACATTGAAAATAGGTGCGCCAAACACAATCCCCTGATCAGTGAACTGAAGCGGGTCCATGACTTTTTTGTTGCTTACAGGGCTGCTGCTGTTCCGTCCGAAAAGCGTGTATACCTTTTGCCCCTTCATCTCCGTAGTCACTATCCTGTAGTAAAGAGCGCCGAACCATCGGCTATTCGTCAGTATGCTGTCCTCAGCAAATTTCCCGAGGTCTTTGGTGCAATCAATGAGTGGATAAAGCTTTAGTTCTTCGCCCGGCATCTGGATAGCGCCATAGTATCGGATATCATGCGCGCTGCTCACCACCAGCCAGTTGAAAATACGGAAGCTCTTGTCCGTAGGCGCGATAATATTGACGGTTTTACCCAGTTTCTCAAAATTGTATGCAAAAGAATTCTCCGTCTTCAGCGCCCGTACCAGATGTTTCACAAACTTCTGACAATAAGCGGGACGCTCGTCGGGGATAAACGCATTGAACATAGAGTCTGCCACAGACACAAGCGTATCTTCCATCAAAGCCATTTGCTTCTGGTCGTCTTTTGAAAGTTCCTGAGCCTGGGCGGAAGTAGCGGAAAAGCCAATCCAGAGCAGGATCAGCACACAAAAACTTTTCTTGAACATGTAGCGGAAAGCGATTTTTTCAAACCTACTTAAATTCTTTGAAACTGCGTGCAAGTAAGCGTTAAACTATGTTTTTAGCCTAAAAGAAACTAACTTTCGCCCATCAAAAAAGCCTTTGCTTCCATGCATATATTACAGCAGGTACTCTTCATTCTTTGCGCCGCTATAGCCATCGGGTTTTTCGCGAAAAAGGTAGCGGAAATAAGAAGGAACATAAAGCTCGGTCGGGACGAAAACTTGAATGACCGCCCGGGTGAGCGGTGGAGGAACGTACTGTTGCTGGCACTCGGACAGAAAAAGATGTTCAAACGTCCTGTTCCCGCTATCCTGCACTTTTTTGTCTATGCAGGGTTTATTTTGATCAATATAGAAGTGCTGGAAATAATGCTGGACGGTATCTTCGGCACAGAACGCATGTTCCAGCAGCCGCTCGGCAGCTTTTATACCTTTCTCATTGGTTTTTTTGAAATACTGGCTGTACTGACACTTGTTGGGGTGATCTCCTTTCTTATTCGCAGAAACGTGATCAAAGTAAGAAGGCTGGCAATGAAAGAACTGAATGGCTGGCCAAAGAGGGATGCGAACAACATTCTCTATATAGAGATAGTACTGATGCTAATGCTCTTACTGATGAACACTGCAGAAGGAGCGATCCGTATGAAAGAAGGTGTAGCAGGAGGTTTTTTAATTAGCGGACTGTTTGCACCGATGTTTACCAATATGAGCGTGGAGTCCTTGCACCTGATTCAGCGTGTTTGCTGGTGGGGACATATACTCGGCATTTTCGCCTTCCTCAATTACCTCCCGTATTCGAAACATTTCCATATCCTGCTTGCATTCCCTAATGCGTATTATCTGCGTTTAAAGCCTCAGGGAGAGATGCGGAACATGAAAGAAATTCAGAATGAAGTGCTTTATATGATGCAGCCGGAACTTGCGCCGGCAACTAATGAAGCACAGCCTGAGCACCAGCGCTTTGGTGCTAAAGACGTGATGGATCTTTCGTGGAAAAGCCTGCTTGATGCTTATTCCTGTACAGAGTGTGGCAGGTGTACTGCAGTTTGTCCGGCTAATCTTACCGGCAAAAAGCTGTCGCCGCGGAAGATAATGATGGATACCCGCGACCGTCTGGAAGAAGTAGGTGCGAACATCAACAAGAATAAATCGTTTGTGGACGATGGCAAGGCATTGATTCACGACTATATCACTACCGAAGAGCTGCGTGCCTGCACTACCTGTCAGGCCTGCGTAGAAGCTTGTCCTGTAGGGATAGAGCCGTTGAGCATCATCAATCAGCTCCGTCGGTACCTGATCATGGAAGAAAGTAATGCCCCACAGGAGTGGAACCTGATGAACGGCAATATTGAAAACAACATGGCACCGTGGAAGTTCAGTCCGGACGACAGGGATAAATGGGCTGAGGAGGCGTAGGCAGCACTTGTCACTCTGAGCTTGTCGAAGAGAGGCAGAGGGGCAGAAAGCAGGGAGCAGAGGGGCAGAAGGCAGAGAGGTGTTGTCACTCTGAGCTTGTCGAAGAGAGAGGGCAGGGAGCAGAAGGCAGGTGGCAGTTGGCAGTTGGCAGTTGGCAGTTGGCAGTTGGCAGTTGGCAAAGAAAACAAAAAGCAAATTACGTTATTGAGGGCTATAAGCGGAGTTTCATGGGATCATTTAAAGACCTGACAATTTTCAAAAAGGCGTTTGCCAATGCAATGGAAATTTTTGCGGTATCAAAGACATTTCCTGTGGAAGAAAAGTATAGTCTGACTGATCAGATTCGCCGTTCGTCGAGGTCTGTATGTTCTAATATAGCGGAGGCTTATAGAAAAAGGCAATATCCTGCGCACTTTGTTTCCAAGTTGTCCGACAGCGATGCTGAAAACGCCGAAACAGAGGTGTGGCTGTCATTTGCTGTTTCTTGTGGATATATTAATAACGAAACTTTTGACAGACTTAGTAAAAACTGTGAAGAAATCGGGAAGATGTCATACCATATGATTAACTATCCTGAAAAATATCTTTCTAATAAAACCATTATTTAATTGGGTTGACTTTGGAATTTTGCCAACTGTCAACTGCCAACTTCATATTTATGATAAAGACGATGGCTCAATATGCTGCTAATGGCGAATCTCCGGAAGTGCTTTTCTGGGTGGGATGCGCTGGCAGCTTCGATCAACGGGCGCAAAGAATTACTAAAGCATTTGCGCAGATATTAGATAAAGTAGGTGTCAAATTTGCAATTCTGGGAAAAGAAGAATCGTGTACCGGCGACCCGGCAAGACGATCAGGAAATGAATTCCTGTTCCAGATGATGGCATATAATAACATTCAGGTTTTGAATGGCTACAATGTGAAAAAGATTGTAACCACCTGCCCCCATTGCTTCAATATCCTTGGCAATGAATATCCCGAACTGGGTGGCAACTACGAAGTAATGCACCATACTACTTTCCTGCAGCAGCTCCTCAACGAGGGACGTGTACGTCTGAAAGAAGGCGGTGCATTCAAAGGCAAAAAGATCACTTATCACGATAGCTGTTATCTCGGTAGAGGCAACGGTATTTATGATGCTCCAAGGGAAGTATTAGAAGCGCTGGACATAGAGCTGGTAGAAATGAAGCGCTGTAAAAGCAATGGCTTTTGCTGCGGTGCCGGCGGTGCACAGATGTGGAAAGAAGAAGAAGCCGGTAATACACGCGTGAATTTTGAACGTGCAGAAGAGGCGATAGAAACAGGTGCGAAGATCATTGCGGCGAACTGCCCATTTTGTACCACCATGCTTACCGATGGCGTGAAAAATAAAGAGAAAGAAGACGACGTGAAAGTGATGGACATTGCCGAGTTGGTAGCGCTGTCTTTAGCTGATTAAAACTCTATGAAATTTCTGAACCAGGAAAACCAGCAACAAAGGTTTGATAGCGAACTGCTAGAGGATCTGTCGTTTATAAAAGAGCGGCTGCGCTACCCTTACCGCCGAATGACGGTGATGCCCTTGCTGGCTGCAGGCGTCTTTGTGGCTATATTGTTTCGCTTGCTTTTTGTGGTCGTGCTTATGAAGGGATCTGGCTTGCTGCGGGCGGTGATCTTTATTCCACTTGTTGGCATTCCGGCTTTTATAGGGATAAAGCGGTATTTTAATCTTATTCGGTTTTTCCCGGTTGCTACTCCGCTTTACATTGCCGGTAATATACAGCTGTTGCAGCGGTTTCTTGAAGAGCAGCGACTTGTTACTTTCCGACACCCGGAGGCACCTGAGATCTTTCAGATTATCAGCACTAATATCGATGCCTTTGGCGACGAAAGAGAGGTACTCATCTTCATTTGCGACGACAAGCGTATTCTTATCAACAGTCATTTTACGAGTTCCCGGCAGAGGTTTCGGTTTTTTATAGCGACTTCTCACCAGCAGGAAATGATCAGGCAACTGCGAAGCTGGCTTAAAAAGGAGCTGTCAGAGAGCAGTACGCAGGTCGCAGAGCGCTGGTAGCAGAAGGCAGAGAGCAGAAAGCAGAGAAGGCAGAAGCCAGAGGGCAGAAGGAAGCGAGCAGAAACTTGAGTTGGCAGTTGACAATTGGCAAATTTTCGGATTGGTAGTTGATAGTTTGTAAATTCGAAATCCGACATCCGAAATTTATGAAAGAACTTCCAATAACAGTTAAGCGATCGATCGAGCTCTTAGGGCTTATAGGGATAGCTACCGTCATAGGTGCTGCGAGCGGTATCATTACGCCCATTCTGATGGCTTTCTTTCTCAGCATCCTGTTGATGCCGGTTTACAGGTTTTTAAGAAAAATAAAGTTTCCTGAAGTGCTGGCCATTTTTTGCGCCATCGTTTTAGCTGCTCTTGTGGTAGTCGGTATAGGCTGGTTTTTCTCCATACAAATTTCAAAGCTGTTATCCGACATCCCTGAGATACGCAGAAATCTGAATCTTCACTGGCATAATCTCAGCGGATGGATTAATGCTAAAACCAGTTTTTCAACACCTGAACAGATAGCACTGCTGCAAAATCAAAGTAATGGTCTGCTTGACAATGCGGGTAAATTCCTTAGTGGTGCTGCCTTGTCTCTTACCAATGTGTTTGTTTTTATTGGCCTGCTGCCTATATACACGTTCCTTATTCTATTCTATAAAAACCTGCTGCTGCGCTTCATCTTTCTCTGGTTTAAGACAGAACAGAATGATACCGTTTTTGCAACTTTAGTTGAGGCCGAAACTATTATCAAAAGCTACCTTGTCGGCCTGATGATTCAGATCACGTATATCACCATTCTTCTCGGCGGACTGCTGTGGGTGTTGGGTATCGAGCATGCGTTGCTGATAGGTGTTTTATTCGCTATACTGAATTTGATACCTTATGTAGGTGCATTGGTGGGAAATATTATAGGCGTATTGCTTACACTTACTTCCTCCCAGGAACTTACACCTGTTATTACTGTTCTTGTTTGCATTGCCATCGTTCAGTTCCTTGATAATAACATCCTGATGCCCAGAATTGTGGGCTCTAAAGTGAGACTGAATGCATTGGTTAGTATCATTGGTGTGATAGCGGGTGGGGCGCTGGCAGGTGTAGCAGGGATGTTTTTGTCGTTGCCGGTGATGGCTGTACTGAAAATTATCTTTGATAATTCTACTTCTTTCCGGCAGTGGGGCGTTTTGCTCGGAGACGAAAAGCCCAGGAAAAGTCCTATGCGGACGGTTATTCTTTCGAAAGGCAAGGACCCGGAGGCCAGTTAAAAGGGAGACCTATTCATCGCGCCATTCCTTTCCGGTAAGATTCAAAAAGACATCTTCAAGATTGGCAGCTTTCACTTCTTTAGGCCGCTTAAAGCCTGTAGCAATCAGCTTATCGATTAGCCCATCAGGCGTGTCTGAGGAGATGATCTCTCCACTATCAACGATGGCTACACGGTCGCAAAGCACCTCTGCTTCATCCATATAGTGAGTGGTGATAACAACTGTAGCACCTCTTTCCCTTAGTTGCTTGATGAGTTCCCAAAGGTTTCTGCGCGCTTGTGGGTCGAGGCCCGTTGTTGGCTCATCAAGGAAGATGATCTTCGGGTCGTTGATAAGAGTTGTGGCTATAGAAAAGCGCTGTTTCTGACCACCGGAAAGTTCTTTAAACTTATTCTTTGCCTTGTCGCGCAGGTTCACCGTATCCAGCAAAGCCATTGGGTCACATTCACGATTGTAGAGTCCGGCAAAAAGCTCAATGATTTGTTTCAGGTTCAGATTTGGGTAGTAGCCAGCCGCCTGCAGTTGCACGCCTATAATCTTTTTGATCTCCTGCTGGTCTTTGTCAAGATTGAAACCAGCAACAATTACTTCCCCTGAGGTCTTATCCCTCAGCGTTTCAATAATCTCGAGGGTAGTCGTCTTTCCGGCGCCGTTCGGCCCTAGCAGTCCAAATATTTCGCCTTCAAATACTTCAAAGGTAATCCCCTTTACAGCCATAAAGTCGCCATATTTCTTTACCAGATTCCGTACCGTGATTATTGCCTGAGACATGGGTGCAAGTTAAATACTGACGGCCAAAGCACGGCCATTTTATGGTTCAATCAGAAAGCAAGCCCTGTTTAGCCTGCCTTGAAAGTCGAACGGGGTTGTAGCTCCGGTAATGTCTTTTACGAGAGCAGCAGGAATGGCGTCACGATCTATTTGAAAATCACGATAGTTATTACTAAAGAATATTTTACCATCTACGGTTAAGGCCTTAAGCAGTTTTTTAAGCAGCATTACATGGTCGCGCTGTACATCAAACGTTTCTTCCATGCGCTTGCTGTTGGAGAAGGTTGGTGGATCGCAGACAACGAGGTCGAAAGTGTTTGCCGGCAAATCGTTGATCACTTCCATTACATCCGCGTGAACGAATTCATGTTTATCGTCTTTATACAGCTTGTTATACTGCATATTTCTTTTTGCCCAGTTGATGTACGTTTTTGAAAGATCTACAGAGGTAACGCTCCTGGCCCCGCCATGGGCGGCGTATACACTGAAGGAGCCGGTATAGCAAAACAAATTAAGTACACGCTTGCCTTCCGACTGCTCCCTTACCATATTCCGCGTGATCCGGTGATCGAGAAAAAGGCCCGTATCGAGATAATCTGTAAGGTTAATAATAAACTTCAATCCTCCTTCTGGTACTATCCGCTCCGTTTTTTGCTCGTCAAATTTTTCATACTGTCCCTGCCGACCGGCTTTGCGCTGGCGTTGCTTCATGAAGATGTTTTCCTGCGGCATTTCAAGGACGGTAGCAATTACTTCCCTGCAAGCCTGCAACCATGCTTCGTGTTCGGTATCTTCCATGCCATGTCTGCGTTTATATTCTGCAGCGTGCACAGCACCGTCATACCATTCTATAGCAAAAGGAAATTCAGGCAGGTCATGGTCGTAAAACCGGAAACAGGCGACCTCCTGTCTTTTTGCAAGTTTGCTGTAATGCTTCCACATCTTCAAAAGCCGGTTTTGAAACATGGGAAGTTTATTTGAGAAATCGAAATTCAATGGACGAAAATATTGCCAAAGATAAGCCGGGATCTATCATTTCCATAGGAGGAAAGCCATGTTTCCCACATCGTTATCCCTGTGTCTAGAACAATAAAAAAGGACTATATCAAAACTTTGATACAGTCCCTTTCAAATAAAAGATGAGCGTTATTTTTTTATCTCAATATCGTAATGGCCTTTGGTATACACCGTGTCGCTATTATTGTCCGCAACGACGTAGTATAACCGGTAGCATCCTGCCTGTAGCGCAAGCTCCCTGGCGTTATACAGATTGATCGTATCATTTCTGGAACTGTCCACAGCTGTTTGTACCCATGAATAGTATTGCTGCTGCTGGCTGTAAAAAGGTAAATAGACAAATACCTTCACAGGACGGTTAATACGATAAACCAGATAAGGAGAGTAGTCAATACCGTTGTTGAACAAGATATGGCTGTTCACGTATTTATACCTTATAACCTGCTTAAACTCGGTATCGGGCACATACTTATAAGCGCTCAGAAACTGTGCTTCTTCCGACTTTGAAAACTTTTCAAAGACGCCATCATCGGTGGTGTCGGCACATGTTGGTGTGCGGAATGGCGGATTCAAATCCTCTTCGTCTTTGTTGCAGGCAAAAAACAATACCGGCAGTATAGCCGCAATGAGTAGTCTTTTCATAATAGTACTGTCAAAAAAATGTCCGGTAAGGTATAAAAAGATTTGTGGAAATCATACGTCGGATCTCGTAAAATTTGTCTTTGGCTCATTGAGCGAACTTGAAGCATATCAAAAATAGCATTTGTATCTATAACCTTAGGAAGTGCTATTATTTTTCGTTTCTTTAACTATATTTACACAAATAGTTTTGTTCCGTTTTTATGAATAAAAGATTTTTATCGGTACTGCTGGCTTCGGTTTTGATATCGCTAACAATGTTCTCTTGTAAAAAGGAGACAGTTAGCAATTATGGTACGGACCAGGGAAAGGGTTATTACCCTCTGAATATTGGCCATTTTGTAGTCTACGATGTAGATTCCACTATCTGGGATGATTTCAAACAGGTAAAGACGATTCATAAATACCAGATGCGCTATACAGTAACGGATACCTTCCATAACGAAGACAACCGTTTTACCTGCAGTATCCTTGTTCATATTCGCAACAATGATACCTTTCAATGGCAGGAGCATCGTGTTATTTACGTAACGCCTACCCCTACTACCATCGAATATCTTGAGTCAGGTGTTCGCTTCATCAAAATGGTTTTCCCTGTTGCAAACGATGTTGAGTGGAAAGGAAACAGCTTGATTGCTGGAGGAGATCAAGATTTTGAATATCTGCAGGACTGGAACTATCAATATAAGGATCAGGAGCAGCCTTTCAATAATGGTAAAGCGTTTTTCGATAATACTGTAACAGTATTGGAAGCCGATGAAACTGTTAACGACCCTGAAACCATGCCTGACAGCTATGCTTCCAAAACGTTTGGAAAGGAAGTATACGGCTACAACATAGGAATGGTTTATCGTGAAATAACACACTGGACTTATGACGGTAGTCCTGGCCAGTCAAGGTTTAGAAGAGGCTACAGTGTGGTGATGCGTGCTGTAGACCATAATTAATAAAAGATGTGCGCGAAAACATGGGCGGTTGTTCTGCTGGTTCTTTTTCTTTCGGAGAATGCCACAGGCCAGCAATACGCCTTTCGTATCTGTTTCACAGATAAAGAAGGATCTCCTGATATTTCTAACCCTTCTATGTTCTTATCGCCGCGCTCACTTGAAAGGCGAAAAGCACAGGGCATTGCACTCGACTCTACCGACCGCCCCGTTTCTCCTGTTTATATCCACAAGGTTTTAGAGCTTACAGATGGGGCTTTTCATGTCGCTTCAAAATGGCTGAACAGCTGTGTTATTCGTGTCAGTGACTCATCAAATATTATTGCGCTGGAGGGTGAACCGTTTATATCCTCTATTACTTATGTAGGCTATTATGGTGATGAACCTATAGACAGGAAGGGGCCTGTAAAGAAGGAGCTTCGGGGGGCAGAGTGGAAAACAACTGCTGATTCGGCATCCTATGGTGCCACCTGGACACAAACACATCTTGTACATGGCGAGTGCCTTCATGACAATGGCTGGCAAGGACAGGGCAAGCTTATTGCCGTACTTGACGATGGCTTTCATTATGTAGATTCCGCACCGGCCTTCGACAGCCTTTATAGCTCGGGAAGAATTATTGATACAAAGAATTTCGTGCTTCCCGCGAATGACGTTTACACAGACTTCTGGCAACATGGTACCGAAGTATTGAGCACCATAGCTGGCTATCTGCCGAACATTTATGTAGGTGCGGCGCCGCTCGCTCAATATGTATTATATGTAACAGAAGACCAGACAAGCGAGACACCGGTAGAAATGGATAATATGGTTGCCGGCTTTGAGCGAGCAGACAGTATTGGTGCAGATATTGTAAGTTCTTCTCTTGGGTATAACACTTTCGATGTGCCTTTCCCTTCTATTCCCTCTTCGGAATTGGACGGAAAGACAACAGTGGCTGCTATCGGGGCCAATATCGCTGTACAGAAAGGGATGCTTTTAGTAATCACTGCCGGTAACGAAGGCAGTGGAGGATTGTTGACGCCCGGCGATGCCGACAGCGTTATTACCGTTGGCTCTGTTAATAGCAGTGGACAACCGGCAGGCAACACTGGCAATGGCCCGAATGCTTCAGGCATTGTAAAGCCCGATGTATGTGCCATGGGAAACCCCGGCTATGTATTGACTAACACAACCACTCCGTTTGCCGTCTCCGGCACTTCTATTGCCACGCCTCAGATTGCAGGCATGGCTGCCTGCTTGTGGCAGGGCAGTGCAGGGAAAAGCAATTTTGAGATAAAGCAGGCTATTCTAAAGACCGCCTCTCTTTATACCACTCCTCAGTTGCCTAAGTTGGGCTATGGCATACCTGATTTTTGCCAGGCCAATGTAATGCTGGATGTGCCTGAAGTAGCTCATGGACTTTCTTCTGTAAACGTATATCCCAACCCTTCAGATGGGAAGTTTTTGATCAGCTATTCAGCCTCGCGTAAAACGTCGGCCCGGTTTACAGTAACAGATATTACAGGGAAGGTGATCCTCCAGGAAGTCCGTCTGGTAAACGAAGGCCAGAATCAGGCTACGATTGCCCTGCCGAATGCTGTTTCTGCAGGAGTTTATATATGCAGCATGCAGATTGACGGCCAACGCAAGGTCATTAAGTTATTGAAGAAGTAATCAACGTTTCAGAACAGCAATAAACATACAATCGGCTTTGTCAGCAATACCGTTGATCAATTGTTGGCTTTCCAATTGAAGATCTGAGGCTGCTAAAACTGACTGTACCACATCTTCATTCTCTTCTTTAAAAACGGAGCAGGTAATATAATATAGTGTTCCTCCTTTTTTGAGGTATGGAAATATATTGCCGGCAATTACCTTTTGACGCTGCGCATAGTCCCGAAGGGTCTTGTCTTTGAAAAAATACAATTGCTCTGGCGTTCGGGCCCATGTGCCGGAACCTGTACAGGGAACGTCACAGATAATATGATCAAATTGTTGTCCATTCAGTTGTTGCCTTACAGCGTCGGCATTTGTTACATCTAATACTATTTGTGTGGGCTGGCGAAGATGATATTTTCTGAATCTCTCGCTGAGGTTATGCAAAATACCAGCACGCTTGTCCGATACAGTAAGTTCAACAGCCGGTTCCATATCCTTTAATAAGAGCGATTTGCCACCGGCGCCGCAACAGCAGTCCCACCACAGTTCGTTTTTTCCGGGAGAAAAATATTTGCCTGTACTTTGAGAGGATAAGTCCTGAACCACATAATCTTCCTCTTCGAGCACCTTGTCCACTGCAGAGCCATTAGGCAAAGCAAGACAATCTGAAGCTACTTCCCTATAGGCGAGTTCATTTTTCCGCAGAATCTCTTCAATCTTCCCTTTATTTCTTCGAATCCTTATAAACAAATCTGGTTGGTAGAGCATCGACTGTAGCCAGGCGCCTGCAGCTATTCCATCGGAAAGGTTTGCCGAAAATGAAGCAAGTTGCAGAGCTTTGAAGCTTATTCCCGCCGTTTCCAGAAAGGCTATCCGTTGTGCTATAGGCTGCATCTTCTGTTCCCGCCACCCTTCCGGTAAGAATGGAAGCAGGTGAGGCAGATTTGTTTCACAAATGAAAAGGCAGCTTCTGATCTTATCTTCAAAGCTTAGCTCTGCGGGTAAGGCCTTGCTGCAACGATACCAGCTGTAAAGCATCGCGGCTATTATCTTTCTATCTCTGCTGCCCAGCTTTTTATGCTCGCGGAAGTATGATTTAAGAAATCGGCTAAGCGGCATTTCTCCCTCATAGGTATTGATAACTTTGTCAATATGGTGCCAGATATACCGCATGAGTAAGAATGTTTCGAAGCGAGCTGCAAAAGTGAGAAGAAATAGAAACTTTGTAAAATAAATGAGCAGGATGCTCCTGCATATTCCTAATATAATTTGTCTGTCAGCTTGATTGCTTAGACTTGTTTGTTACACAGTCCGCGAAGTAACATCTTTTCAAGACAAGGATGAATAGAGCAATTTAAACCCTCTGGATAGGCCAAACATCAAAGCGTGACGCCCGGCAGGTGACAAGCAGCAACAATGTAGATCATGGTCAGCGATGTGCTTATGGCAAAAAAAGAAGCTGTATCATGGTTTTGATACAGCTTTTATGATCGTCAATGGAGGTCTTTACCAGATCTTATTCCTGGAGTTTTCAAATCCCTTAGGCTTAACTATTGTAAAAACTCTGGAAATATTAAATCCAAAATGAATGTCGCCTTTATCCCATGCTCCGGTAGTTTGACCTATTACGTTTCGCTCTGTAATGTCCGGTGCATTAGTAAAGAGCAACTGGAACACGTGTCCACCGGTCTCGATGTCAATACCAAGCGTTAGTGGATTTTTTGTGAGGCGCGTTGCGTCCGCCGGATCATGAAGTTGTGTGCCAGGCAGTTGATAGTAATATTCCGCAGTGAGGGAAATTCTATTAGAAAGCTTCAGTCTTCCACCAATACCAATCGCAATCACATCATTCTGATCTTTACTATAATTTACCATGTTATAGTGAACATGTGTCGGCATGATCTGAAGCGAGAGCGTATTACTGAATTTTCGTGCGATCAGGATCTGATTGACATAAGCAACGCGATTGCTGAAGTAATATTTTAAGGTGTCTGGTATCTCTGAAGGACGCTCATAGGTCTGCACTGATGCTGCGCCCATGTAGCTGACACTTACCGGAAAACCGCCGTTCTCCCGCTGGCGCAACAACCGCAGCTTTACGAAGCCGTCGTATTCCTTGCTGTAAGAACTTCTTCCGACCCCCACCATTAGCCAGTTGGTGATACCATAGTCAAACGCTATCCTTGTAGTTGCATTATCCAAACCGAAAAAGTCCTTTATGCCCTGATTCAAATAGCCGAAGCGGTGGCTTACCCGAAAATCAAGCACACCTTTCGGCGTGTTTTCAATACTATGTCCGTTGCCAATCCTTGTGGTCTTAAATGTTGCTGTGGTGTACTCTTTTGCTGGTTTGGAATCTTCTGAATTAAGAATATCCATTAATTGTTCTTCATTCCGGGTTGTATCAGTGGTCTGTGCTTTCAGTTGCCGGGGAACGGTGGAACAAATCAGGATGGTAAAATAGAGTAGATGTCTGATATGCATAGAAGCTGTGTGTTATGATAATAGCGGCACCTTTTATGGCGCCGCCGTTTTTTACATCTTTTTTAGAATGCTGTTTACCGTTACTTCGATCTCATTGGCAATCTTTCCCGCAACGAGCGAAGGTATTTTAATATCGTAATCGGCTGTGCGGGCGCTAAATTTGGAAGAAGCGGTAATGTTATCCCCTTTTATGGTAATAGTGCCAGGAAGACTGACATTCCTGGTCACCCCATGTATCGTAAGCTTTCCTGTGATTTTTACGTTGTAGTTTCCGTCTTTATTAAAGTCTACATCTTTTAGATTGACAATTGTTCCCTTCAGGTCAGCTTTAGGATATTTATCGCTTTCCATATAGTTTTCATTGAAGTGTTCCTGCATCAATGCTTTTTCAAAGCGAAAACCTTTTATCGGAACAATAAATGCCACATCTCCTGTTTTAGCATCTATCACACCTGCTACCTGATTGTTATAAGCCTCTATGTTTTCGAGTGGGGTGGAGGAAAAGAATGTCACTTTTCCCGTGCGCGTCATAAATTTTTGAGCATTTGCCGAAAGTGCTATTCCATTCATCAACAACACTGCTATCAATAGTTTTTTCATTTACGTCTATTTATAGTTTTCTTTAATAAAGTTTATTGCGGTGCATTATGGTTTACCCAGGCCTGAAACTTAGCAATACTACAGGGGTCGAGCGGCGGAAGGTCTTTGGGCATCGGTAATGGTCCTGTATGATTTAATGCAGGCATTAACTTGCCATTGTCGGCCACAGTTTTAATACCGCTATAGCTTGTAAAGTCCCAGCCCGATGGAGCTGGCCCATTGTGACAACCAACAGTTGCACACTGATTATCTACAATTCCTTTGATAGTGTTACCATACGTGACATTTGTAGTATCACAGCTTGTTATAGGCGGAGTAGGATAAAGGTCCTCTTTGTTGTCGTTGTAGCAGCCAGCAAAAAAAGTAGTTGCGAGAGCTGCGATAATGGTAAGCGAGTAAAGTTTTTTCATTCTTGTTTTATAAGTCGCTGTTTGTTCCCTTGCTGTGTCAATGCCCTGGTACTCCCAAGAAACCTGCCAGAGTCTGAATATTTGGCTATCGGCGCAAGGTTTATTATTTAGTTAACTTCTACACACCCTGCAAGCAGTACAACAAGTGTATATCCATTGCAAAAGCCTTTGATCGTTGCCGTGTTGCCCACTGCAAAGTTTCCTTCTTCTTTCATTGTGCACTGCACGCCCGAGAGTGGATCAGAAGACTCCAGTAACACCACAGTCTGTCCATCCTGATTTTTCGTCACTTCTGCAATCTTGCCTGTAACGGTCAACACCTTATTTAGATAAGCCGTGTTTGCTGGTTGTTCATTGTTTTCGAAGGCGCTGCATAGTTCTGTTGCTGTTATCTTCATCCCCTGCTGATCGTCGACGGTTGCGGGTGGCTTGTTCCAGACTACAGCAACGGAGGCAATGATGGCTATCAGAGCACCCAGGAAAACAAGCAATAGGCCTCTTTTTCTTGTTGCATTATCCTTTTGAGAGTTGTTCATCTTCGAAAAATTAAAAGTAGAAAGGATAAGGTTGCAAATCGATGACATTGTGACGAATCGGGAAAACCGTTGGACGAAGCGGTGCTCAATATTCACCTCCCAGCCAATGTTTAAAGTCAGCCGCACGTTCCGAACTTACAACAGGTTGCTCTTTTACCGGCGGATTCAGCTTTACGAGTACGCGCGCCTTAGTATAAGTACGCATTTCCTCGATCGCTTTAAGGCTGATGAGGTATTGCCGGTTAATGCGAAAAAAATCTTTGGGATCAAGCAGTTGTTCGAGGGCATCAAGGTTGTGATCCATTGGGTAATTCCGACTATCGAATGTGCGCGCAAAGGTAGCCTTATTTTCGCTGTAGCAGTAGGCGATGTCTTCTGTTCCGATTGTTTTTATATGTTCACCAAAACGTATTAAAAAGCGCTTCTTATATTCAGCAGGTACACTCAGATTTTTCTCTTTCTCCCGGAAAATGTTTTTAAACTGGTCCAGTTTATCAAGCGCATTTTTCAGTTCTTCCTTTTTTACGGGCTTCAGTAGGTAGTCGATGCTCGCAGCCTTGAATGCGTCCATGGCATACTGGTCGTAAGCGGTAGTGAAAATGACAGGACAGTCCAGCTTCACTTTCTTTAACAGATCAAACGCCGAGCCATCGGCAAGGTGAATATCCATAAACACCAGTTCGGGCTTTTGATTCCGTTGCAGCCAGTCTTTTGAAGACTCAATGCTATCGAGATGTGCCAATATATTGATGGCAGGTGCAACCTCTTGTATTAGCTTGGAAAGCCTTTTGAACGCTGGTTGTTCATCTTCAATAATCAAAACATTCATATCAATGCTTTTTTAGCGGTTTTTCTAATTGTGTCTTTAATAATGGAAGCTTTACAACATACTGTCCGTCTTCTATGCCAAATTCTGTTGGCCTGTCGGTAAGCAGGGCGTATCGTCTTTGAATATTTACTATACCGATACCTGCGCTTTTTTCTTTGCTCATTTTTGGCCGTACACAGTTGCGAACTGTGATCTCATCTTCTGTTGCAGTAATATGAATAGTCAGCGGCTTACTTACCGACACTACATTATGTTTAATCGCGTTTTCGACGAGAAGTTGCAATGCAAGAGGCACTATTTGGGTAGTTTGAAAGAGGTGTTCGGGTATATCTGTGACAAGATGTAATGCATTGCCAAATCTACTTTGCTGGATGTGCATATAGCTGAGCAGGATTTTGTACTCTTCTGATAGAGGGATCAGATTTTGATCTTTATAAGAAAGCATATTGCGATACAGATCCGAAAGATGGACTGTATAATCAGAGGCAAGTTGTTTATCTTCTTCAATAAGGTTGACAAGCGTATTGAGGCTATTAAAAAGAAAGTGCGGATTGACCTGACTTTTCAGATGTTCGTACTCGAAGCTCATGCGCTCTTTTTGCAACTGCGACATTTTCCTCAGCTCCCGTTCACGAAGACGGATATAGCTATATGCGGCAGCGATGAAAGCAAGGAGTACAAATACTACAAACCACACTTGTTGCCATACCGGTTTTGCTATTGTGAAGGAATAGCTATCCGTCGCAGCATGATCGAAGTTGTTGCTCAGGGAAGCCTGCACCATAAAGGTGTAGTTGCCGGGCGAAAGCTGCGCAAAAGAAACGTTCTCATCAATCGTGTACACCCAGTTTGTATCATTATTATCCAGCTTATACCGGTATTGCAGACGTTCGGGATTGGTGAAGTTAATGCCGTTGAAACGGAACGAAAGGTGGTTTTCCTCACTGTTAAAGTGATGACGCCTCTCCTCTAACGGTTTAAAGAAAAGACTCACAGCATTTATGTGAACGGCGGCATTGATATTAACTTTTTGTGCCTGATTTTCAAGAACAACGAAGCCTTTCTCAAATGGAACAAACACTCGTCCATCGGTATCCTTTGCAATACAGTTGGGGACCTTAAGCACGGAGTCTATATCCATTCCTGAGCGTCTGTTATAGTGGCGGAATTGCTGGCTTGACGGGTACCATTCATCAATACCATCCTCATTCACCACAATCATTTCACCTGTTGCATTTCCCTTCAGAGCGTAAATGTTTTTTTCCTGCAGTCCGTCCTTTTTTTCAAAGTGCTGCCAGCGGTTATTCCGCAATGCAAAAACGCCATGGTTCAAACTGCCGGCCCATATATTCCCATTCGCATCTTCGCTAATGGTGTACACCACCTTGCTCTGAAAGCCAGTATTGTTGTCCCAGTGATGGTAAGAAGCCCCATCATACATGCATACACCCGCCCCGTCAGTCGCCATCCACATTCTGCCTTTACTGTCCGGGAAAAGCTGGTAGACATAGTCGCTGCCAATGCCTGACTGTTTATTATGATGACGTAGCAATCTTAAAGTGCCAGTCTGAGGATTTTGGACAGTTTCTTCAACACCATTAAGACTGGCAATCCATAGTCGGTCTCCTACAGCGGCAATACTCAAGATGTGTCCTTCTTTCAGCGAGGCTATTGTCGCTACCCTTGAGAGTTTTTTGTTGCTATATGAATAAAGCCCTGTTCCGAAACTGCCGATCCATAAATGATTATTCGCATCGAACTCAAGACAGGAAATAGCTGCTTCTGTTTTTGCCATTAATTGAGGAACTGCATTAGGAGTAAGGGACAGGCAATACAACTTATTGTCTTGGCTAAACCACAGGTTATTGGATCTGTCGAACCGTACCGCTGTTACATTGTTGAGCTGATAGGGCGGCGGTAATACTACTTTCTTTGCATATAGGGCTGTGCTTTGAATAAGCCCTTGATTTGTGGCACACCAAAGATTATTGGCCCTGTCCTGTGTAAGCTTAGTTATCTTTTGCTCTGAAAAGCCAAACGGAACAACATCTATGGAGTCCTGAAATAGATGCACCTGAAGCAAATAGCCGGTTTCCGTGGCAACCCAGGCTTCGTCTGCTTTTGTAACAAGTATATCGTTGATCTGCCCCCATGCCCATTGATGGGCCAGCTTAACATTCTGAACCGTTCGCTTTTCGTCGTCAAATAAAACCAGGCCGCTTTCCTGTGTTCCGAGCCAGTACTTTTTAGTTCCGGGAATGGCTGTGATCACCCGCACAATATTATCCGGCAATCCCTGTGCTGTAGTATAGATATCAGTAACGGGCTTGCCGTTCTTTAAGCTAATGCGGTTAATGCCGCGGTCTGTGGAAATGATAATGTGATGCGGGGTAATGGCGGCATCATAAACGAAATTATCGGAGAGTCCTTCGTGAGTGGTGAATTGCAGACCTGCGCCATTTACGACCACAAAGAGTCCTTCCTCTTCTGTAGTGATAAAAAGGATATTACCGTCGCCGTGTATAGAGGTGATGGTAGACGAAGGTGTATAGTGACTAATCGGGAAAATTTGAACCCGGTTGCCGCTTACAATTCCGATTTTTCCATTCTTATAGCCGGCATAGGTTTGCCCGGAAATGCTTGCTATGGCAGTAACCGGCTGTTGTATGGAATCTGTAATCAGTGTAAATGACCTGCCATTGAAACGGTAGAGGCCGTTATTTGTTCCAACCCAGATGTATCCTTTTGTTCCGTAAACGATGTCGTTTACCTGTACTGGTATGTTCGATTCATTCAGCCAAAGTTCTTTACTAAAAGGAACCTGAGCAGTTGCTTCGCTGCAAATAAAAATGCCAGACAAGAGCAGCAGAAAACGAAGCATCTAGTAACGCTTTTGTGTCAGAGTTGCATCTACCGACACACTGATTTCAGGTGCCAGCTTATTATTTACCACCATTGGTATTTTTATGTCGTGATCTGCGAGCAGAACCGTAAAGTCGGACTTGATATAGAGTTTTCCATATTTATTAGTTACCGTAGACCTGATGATGCGCTCCTGTTCTATTCCATGAATTCTTAGTTTCCCTTTAGCGCGTACCACGTACGTACCCTCTTTGGATAGATCAGCGTCTTCAATAATCTTTCCCAGAAATACTGCTTCAGGAAAGATACTTGTTTCCATATAGTTTTCATTGAAGTGCTCACGTTGTAAGGGACTGTTGAAGCCCATAAATGAACTTATTCCTATTTTGAAGGCAAAGGTTTTTTTAGGGATGTCAATAATTCCTTTCAGTGCCATAGAGGACGCGCTAATCAGCTCTTTCGGTGCATCTGAATGAAAGCTTACAGTGCCGTTGCTTACTTCAAAAACGTTTTGTGCATTGGAGAAGAACGGGCTGAGCAGTAAAATAAGTATCAGGAAGGTTCTTATCATATCTTCTGAATCAGCTAAAAATACAGAATCATTTTGTTACTGTTTATATGGAGCTTTTCCTAAACATCTAATAAAGCTTTGGCTTTAGACATATTTGGTACAGATATTGTTTTGAACGGGTCGTATGCGGAAAGTTTTACCAATAATACTGCTTCTTTCGGGTCTTTCCTCGTCACGTCTGTTGGCTCAGGAGGCAGACACCGTGCTGATGATTAAACTTAAAGAAGTACAGGTAACGGATACCAGGAAATGGCAGAATGACACCGCACGGTATCATTTTAATCAAACGCGGTATTACGTAGAAACCATTTTGCCGTATCTGAACGCTGCGACGAAGGTTTTTGAAGATATCGATCAGGCAGTTAGTTCTGATGTGAGCAGAAAGGAAAAGAAGAGGCTTGTCGGCGCTAAAGAAGAT
>DATJDP010000009.1:0-2086 GCA_035497355.1 Flavipsychrobacter sp. | reverse complement strand
GGGGATATATCTATTTAAGCTTACTTCTGTTGAATACTGACATAATTATCAATTGGCAGCCGTTTAGCAATAGATCTTGCTAAAGTTGTTTCATCTGCATATTCCAGTTCGCCGCCAAAGGCAATGCCCCGCGCAATGGTGGTGATCCGTACCGGACTTTCCCTAATTTGTTTGGCAATGTAATAAACAGTGGTGTCTCCTTCAATTGTCGGACTCAACGCCATGATTAGCTCTTCCACTTCTTTTTCCTGTACACGGCTCTGCAAGGATACAATCTCTAACTGTTCAGGGCCTATACCATCAAGCGGAGAAAGAATGCCACCGAGCACATGATAGAGTCCGTTGTACTGTTGGGTACTTTCAATGGCAATCACATCGCGGATATTTTCCACCACGCAGATCTGGTTTCGGTTACGGCCCGGATTCGCACATATAGTACAGATATTGCCATCCGAAACATTATGGCACTGCTCGCAAAACCTCAGTTCATGCCTCATTCGGGATAAGGCCGTTGTAAAATCATCTACTTCCTGCTCCTCCATTTTCATCAACTGCAATACCATTCTCAAAGCCGTTTTCTTTCCGATACCCGGAAGCTTTGAAAATTGTTGTACTGCATCCTCAATCAGTTTAGATGAGAAAATCATAATACCTGTATCTGCCTTTTTAAAGAATTGCTTTGTTACGGAAAATTAGCTGAACCTCACAACGGGCAAGCGTTTAGGTGCCTTACGAAGGTACGTTTTAAAACATTCCCGATAAAATTGAAGGAATGATGTGAAGCGCCTATTGCAGCTTATTATTGTTAATGTGGCGGTTTTTATCTCTGACGGTTTTCTTCTCAAAGTTTTGCTGCAATGCTGTGGTAAGGTCCACGCCTGTCTGGTTCGCCAAACAGATCAGCACCCACAATACATCTGCCATTTCATCTGACAGTTCTTTTGATTTGTCGGATTCTTTAAAGGACTGTTCGCCATATTTCCTTACCATTATTCTGGATAGTTCACCTACTTCTTCCATTAAAATTCCGAGATTCGTCAGCTCATTGAAATAGCGTACCCCAATGGTTTTAATCCAGTCGTCTACTTGTTGCTGCGCCTCCCTCAATGTTATTTCCACAGTTTCTATTTGTTAGTTTTCACAAAATAATAGAACTTGACCGGATAATTTTGAATTGATTGACAATTGATAATTGCAATTAAAGGGCTGGTGAGAAGGAACCGACGAAAGTTGAAAAAAAACAAAAACACACAAAGTAGATGCAATACTCCTCGGACGTAGAAGCGGTTAAGGCTCTTCAGTTGAAGTTCGCAGCAATAAAACAGGCAATAGGACAGGTTATCATTGGTCAGGAAGATGTGGTTAATAAACTGATCACTTCCATCCTTTGCAACGGGCATAGCTTGCTTGTAGGAGTGCCTGGGTTGGCAAAAACCTTGTTGGTAAAGACCGTAGCGGATGTTTTGGATCTTTCCTTTAAGAGAATCCAGTTTACTCCCGACCTAATGCCCAGCGATATTACGGGGGCGGAGATACTCGATGAGAACCGTCAGTTTCGTTTCATTAAGGGGCCAATTTTTGCCAATATTATTCTTGCGGATGAGATCAACCGTACACCTCCTAAAACCCAGGCCGCCTTACTGGAGGCTATGCAGGAGAAGAATATTACTGCCGGTGGTGTTATGTACAAGCTTCCGGCACCTTTCTTTGTGCTTGCTACCCAAAACCCGATAGAGCAGGAGGGAACTTATCCGTTGCCCGAAGCCCAGTTGGACCGATTCATGTTTATGATTACACTCGATTACCCAAGCTTTGCAGAAGAAGTAACGATCGTAAAGAATACTACGGGCGCTACACCGCCGGAGCTCTCCAAGGTAATCAGCGCTGAGGAAATTATACAGTTCCAGGAGCTTATCCGTCGTGTCCCTGTGCCGGACAATGTGCTTGAATATGCCGTTGGTCTGGTACACAAGACAAGACCCGGTGGAGCAAATACCAACGAACAAACCAAACAGTATATCGCTTACGGCGCAGGTCCCCGAGCTTCTCAGTATTTGATACTGGGTGCCAAGTGCAATGCCCTGCT
>DATJDP010000008.1:0-56835 GCA_035497355.1 Flavipsychrobacter sp. | reverse complement strand
CGTTCGATGTCCTCACCGATTTTCTTAATGGTCTTGTGCAGCACCCTAAGTTCCTCCGGTGTGGCAGCCTCGTCATTTACTATCCATCCCTTTTCATCAAAGAAGAGCCGCCACATCTTTTTCAGGAAACGATGAACACCTTCAATGCCTTTCGTATCCCATGGCTTGCTTACGTCTATCGGCCCCAGGAACATTTCGTACATCCTGAAGGTGTCCGCTCCATATTGAGCAACGATATCATCAGGATTTACCACATTGTACTTGCTTTTGCTCATCTTTTCGATGCCTGCGCCGCAGAAGTACTTGCCATCTTCCAAAATAAAGTCAGCATCCGCAAATTCAGGACGCCATTTCTTAAAGGCTTCTATATCCAGTTCTAAGCCGTCCACAATGTTTACATCCACCCGCAATTCGTCAGTAGCCATTTTGTCCTTCAGCCCATAGGACACATATTCATTTGTGCCTCTAAGGCGATATACGTACCTGGAGCTTCCCTGTATCATTCCCTGATTGATGAGTTTTTTGAATGGCTCATCAAAACCTATATGGCCAAGATCGTATAGCACTTTTGTCCACATACGGCTGTATAGCAAGTGCCCTACCGCATGTTCTGTTCCCCCGATGTATAGATCTACCTCCTGCCAGTAATCTGTCGCTTTGCGAGACGCAAATGTTTTTTCATTATGTGGATCCATATAGCGGAGGAAATACCAACTACTGCCGGCATAGCCGGGCATAGTACTGGTTTCCCGTCTTCCTGTGCCTGTAGCCGTCGGTACATTTACCCATGAGGGAATGTTTGCCAGAGGACCTTCCCCCGTTAGTGATGGTTTGTACGTTTCTACCATCGGTAGCTTCACCGGAAGCTCGCGTTGTTCTTCTTTTAAAGGCAATGCCTGCTCGTCAATAGCATAAGGCACATCGTTTACATACACAACGGGAAACGGCTCGCCCCAGTAGCGCTGTCTGCTAAAGCCTGCGTCTCTCAGCCTGTAGTTTATTTTAGCACGCCCCGCATCTGCATCTTCAATGGCGCGAATAGCCACCTGTGCAGCTTTTTTTATCTCGATGCCATTCAGAAATCCGCTGTTATCCAGCTTGCCCTCTTTGCCTGTATAGGCCTCCTGGCCGTTGTAGAGATTACCAAAAATGTTGGTTATCGGTATGTCGAAATGTTTAGCGAAAGCATGGTCTCTACTGTCGCCGCTTGGCACGGCCATGATCGCTCCTGTGCCATACCCTACCAATACATATTCTGATATATAGATAGGAATGACTCTGTGAGCTATGGGATGAATCGCATAAGCGCCCGTAAAACGGCCAGTCACTTGTTTCACCTCACTCATGCGCTCCCGTTCCGAGCGGCTCTTCACATATTTCTTATAATCTTCTACAGCACTTCTTTGGTCTTCTGTTGTTATCAGGTCTACCATTTCATGTTCCGGCGCAAGCACTATAAAGTCTACACCAAAGATGGTATCAGGTCGGGTAGTAAAAACAGTGATATGCTTTCCATAAAGATCCTGAATGTCAAAACGCACTTCTGCACCTGCACTTTTACCGATCCAGTTGCGCTGCATTTCCTTCATAGCTTCCGTCCATTCCAGCCCTTCCAGCCCTTCCAGCAGGCGATCGGCATAGTCAGTAATGCGCAAAAACCATTGACGCATCCGTCTTCTTTCTACAGGAAATCCCCCGCGTTCAGAAACGCCGTTCACCACTTCATCGTTCGCCAGCACCGTTCCCAGGTCTTCACACCACCACACATCTGCATAGCCCAGGTAAGCAAGACGATAGTGCATCAGCGCTTCACGCTTTTCCTGGTCAGTCCAGCTTTTCCATGCCTTTGCGTCAAAGCAAAAAGTAGCATCTGCAGCACAAGGCAGCATACTGTTGCCTTCTTTTTCGAACAAAGCAATAAGCTCCTTTATTGGCCGCGCTTTTTGCAGCTTTTTGTCGTACCAGCTATGGAAGAGCTGCAGGAAGATCCATTGCGTCCATTTGTAGTAGTGAGGATCGCTTGTCTTTATTTCTCTGCTCCAGTCGTAGCAAAAACCGATGTTATCCAATTGCTGACGGTAGCGTTCGGCATTTTGTTCGGTGGTTTTTGCCGGATGTTGCCCAGTTTCTATAGCGTACTGTTCCGCCGGCAGGCCAAAGGCATCAAAGCCCATGGGGTGCAGTACATTAAACCCTTTCAGCCTTTTATATCTTGCGAAGATATCGGAAGCAATATACCCAAGCGGGTGCCCAACATGAAGCCCTGCACCACTGGGGTAGGGAAACATGTCTAACACATAGTATTTAGGCTTGCTGCTGTCATTAGTTACTTTGTAAACGTTATTTTCCTTCCAGTAACTTTTCCATTTCTGCTCAATGGAGCGAAAATCGTATTCCATATTACGTTAATTCCGCACCAAAAATACAAAAGGCGGGATGTGAAAATGCTATAAAAATATTGCCAGAAAGACTTTGCTATAAGTTCTTGCAGGTCGATTGTTTGTAGATATAAGTAACTGATCCGTGATCTACATTGAAGTCGTATGTGTATTCACAATACGTGTCTTCGTATTCCGGTTCTTTTAATTTCAGCTTGTGTGCGTTCCAGGTGGTCTTCATAGGGATGATCCAGATAAAATTGGTAGGACCTCTGGATACCATCTGCTGCAGATCGAGCAGTTCAAACTTCTTCCTTTTCGGCAGGTAGTCTGTCAGTACTTTCGTGTCTGTAAGGGGGTCTACGAACTTAACAGCGACGCCGGCTGCAGTGTCTTTCAGCTCTTTTGTAAAAGATGCTGATTTCACGAAGACTACATTTCCTTTGTCGGTAGATACGATGGCATCGGGGTGAACTTTAATATATTCCCGCAGGGCTTTTTCGTAACTCTGCTTCATGTCCAGCTTTTCCTGTATTCCCTGTGTCTGTGCGGACAACTGAAATGGCAGCAGCAGTAGTAATAATAAGTATTTCATGTGTGTGTAGATTAAAAAGGCTGACAAGTTAAAGATTATTTGGCAACAGGGCTTATGTTCTGTTTTCTGGCCTTGCATGTAGATCCCCCTTCAGGCAGACAGAACGCAGATAGTCGTGATCGTCATGATTTAATTAGAGTTGCTACGGTTTTTTGTTTCTGTGTTTTTTTAAATTTACCATTTGTCAACTGCGTTCCTGCATAAAACAATGACCGGCGGACTTGCCGCCAGCCATTGCCGAAAACAGGAAGGGCGGTTAGCTTACCAGTTGCTTTTTGGGATTGCTCCACTCGCTCACCATACCCTGAGAGCCGAGTGCCCGTACACGGAACCAGTATTCCTCCTTGCGTGTCAGGCCATTGACAACAGTTCTCGAAGCACTGATGATCGGAGACTTTACCCATGAGTCGGGGGCCATTGGCTCCCTGCAGTATTCCACTTCATAGGATTTTGCATTGCTGATTCCTTTCCAGCGCACAATCACTGCTTCTCCATAGATGCTCGCGGTACGAAGGTCTGTTGGCGTTGGCAAAAAATCGTAGCGCCGTGGACCCTGACGTCTTACAGGCATACCTGATAACATGATGATGTCTCCATTGCCGCGACTGATATTCCATACATAGTTTGCCAGCACTTTCAGGCTCTCTTCCAGTATCCGCCTCTTTTCATTGCGGGTAGCAGTGGCAGCTTTCCCTCCGAGCAACGTTGCTGCCTGGGCAATGCGCAGATCCTCTATAGAAGACTGGAAGTCTGTAAGCGGTATTGTTGGTGTGGCAAAGACAGCTACATTAGCCGTCATTCTTGTGAATACGTCCTCAGCGAGCGTTACTAATACATCGGGTTTCATGCCGTGTAGTTTTAAAGCTATTTGTGTCATAATCTTATTTGTTTTTTACGTTTTAAAAAATTGTTGTTGTTAGTTTTTATTAAAAGGGGAAAAGTGGCGGCGATATTAAAGCCGCTAATCGGCTGTTGGCTGCGGACGCTAAGGAGGCTCAAAAGGCAGTATGCAGTTTGCATGGAACCGGAAAGCGATCACAGAAGGAGCGTTACAGCTTTCTACAGGATAGTGGCTTTTTACTGTAGAAGTTGCCCGAAAAGCAATTAACGGTTCAACTGTGTCCATTAACGGTTCAATCGTAGCAATTAAAAGTCTGCTTGTAGCGATTAAAGGTTTAACTGTGCCGATTAAAGGTTTGGTTGTACCGATTAAAGGTTTAACTGTACCGATTAAAGCTTTGTTTGCACCGATTAAAGGTTTAACCCTGCCGATTAAAGGTTTAGGTACGCTGATTAAAGTTTTATTTGTACCGACTAAAGGTCTGCCTGTCCCAATTAAAGGGTTAACCGTAGCAATTAAAGGTTTAACTGTAGCAGTTAAAGGTTTAACCGTAGCAATTAAGGGTTTAACTGTAGGGACTAAAAGTTTACTCGTGCCGGTTAAAGGTTTACTTGTGCCGGTTAAAGGTTTACTTGTAGCACTTAAAGGTTTAGCTGTAGCACGTAAGCATTCCTTTGTGATAATTGAATAATCGGGCGTGGTACCGGCCTTGATTATGGTTGAACTTATTGGTTGTTTCCGCTTTGCTCGTTTATTTATCTGTTTCATTGCTGCTTTTGCTTTAGAATGCAAAGATGCAGTTGCGGCATACGGTGGGTATCGAAAACGGGAACAAACGGCAACAAACGGGAAAAAGTTTAAAAAAGTTTAAAAAGATGGCCACTTTTAGCAACAAACAGGAACAAACGGCAACAAACGGCAACTTTTGGATTGTTAATGCTGATATTGGGAATCTGCGACTATGGGAGGGTGAGTTCTCGTTCCTATTTTTCTGTCTCCGGCGAACTGGACTTTTTTTTGAAGTTTTATATACCTTTCTTATTTTTGCAGCGGATTTAAGAATGCAACAGATTGGACATGAGAAAAAGAGTGACTGTTAAGCCGAGACCGTGTAGCTACAAGGATTTGATGACCCTTTACGGTATGAGCCGAAAAACATTAATGCTTTGGCTAAGGCCGTTTATGGAAGAGATTGGCCCTAAAGACGGGTGGTACCTGACGAAAGCACAGGTAGAGATCGTTTTCGAGAAACTGGGCGCTCCCGACGAGTTTGAGGAGGACGATTAGCTGCTCCTTAGATTCTCCACCTCTATAACGGTAGATTAATTTGTTTTGCGTGAGTCTCCGAAGGATTCGTGCACACATGAAAAAGAGTTGGACAAGACGGATATCTTTGGTAAGGAGTTATGGAGTGGGTTTCACACTCCGCAACATCAAAAAACGGCTTTTTGGGCGTTATGAGCGCGAGGTACTATCAGTAATTCCAAATACCAATAAAAAGCAGGTCTCCCGACCGGGAGGATTGCAATGCTGTCAAAAGGATGTTTTACTGCTATACTACTCGTTATTTACCGTGGCAAAGGAACAGGCATGCTGCCATAGGAACCAATCATATGCCGTTTGTGCTTTATTGCCGGTCGGGAGACCTGCTCTTTATTATCATAATTTAAGTCAAGCTGCGCTAAGACTTAAACTAGTGGGGACATCTGCTACAAAATGGGGCGTTAAAGGAGGCCATGAATGTTCAGTATCTTAGAAGATCGCTTGGCTACTATGTTGCTTATCGGAAGCACTGGACACTTCCAGGGTGTTAAATCCTTAAAGTAGAATTATGAAATACATTTTGTTATCAATGTTACTTTTTCCCGTCGTTGTAGGCTTTTCTCAGTTATCTGAATACAGTACAGTGGTAAAGGATACAAAAATCGTTCTGCTGATATATAAACATTCATACGTAATGTTTCTTCGTTCTATGGGACGCGGGGATTTTGTATCAAAGTTTCCTTTTTCAAGCGGAACAGTTAGATTTAATGGGGGTAATTTAGACTTGACTGATTATAATGGAGGAGTATTTTCTTTTGTTAACAAAGGCAATCAAGGGCTGGAGTGTCGTTCCGGCGCATTGTTTTTAAAAAGGAGTCAATTGAAAATGGAAAAGTACAATGAAGAAGATAAAGATGAAATGATACAAGAGTTTTTCCCAATTACGGACATCCCTGTCTTTGATGATTCCGCACTGATAATGGATGCATTAGCAAGATATCACGAAGCCCAAAGGCCGTATATCGACACCACATACCATGCGTTTTATGGTGCCTACTGTAGCGGTTTACCGCCGAAAACAGAAAACGGTGATTGTTTTTTGGTTTCCGGGAGCCGATACCAATGGTATTTTCTTGATGAACTTGTCTCTGGGGGAACGTGGCAACAAAAAAATGACACAATTTTGCTGAAGGATGAGAATTTTAATTGTGTGTTCCAGCTTAAAAAGAAAGACAATCTTCTAAAAGTTATTAAACTTTTACAATTGGGCGGAGATTATATCAGAGTTAAGAGATAGATTCTCGCTTGCAGAAAGTTCAAGATGTTCTCCTTTGCCTTACTGGTTGAAGTCTTAGCCCAGCTTGACTTCAATCTCCCCAATAAAAAGCAGGTCTCCGGACCGGGAGGATTTTAGTGCTTCCCGTCCTGCAAACGTCTCCTCCTTGCTGGCATTGCGGGGTAGCTAAGGGACGTTTGCATAACCGGTGATGACGAACTACTTTGTGATATGTCGGTAAGGAAATCATGATTCATGAGCCAGATGCATGCAAACGTCCCTGCCACCCACAAAGCTGAACGGAGGAGACGTTTGCAGGACGAGAAATTTAAATGCGCAAATGGCCATACAACAAGCTGAATTGTACGAAATGTACTCCGATTTTTACATGAGTACATCAGATGAGGATAATGAAACAATTACAACAGTTACTCAACCATGATCGTGAAAAGAATAGTTCGGAGATTTATTTGGGACTTTTTACATAAATCTTCATTTCGAGGGGAGCGAGGCGTAAGCAAAAATAGCCCTATTGTAGTTAATTTAATATATAGTTTAATAATTGGACCCTTACTTGTTCTAAGGTGGTTTTTTGATGGGCACAAAAACGAGCATATTTTGCTTTATTTTAAATTTATAGTTCGAAGCGTAGGACGAACTTTTATTTTTTTATCGTTAGTGTACCTTGTGATTTGGATGTGTAGGTACGACTGGCGAAGACATAATAATAAGACATAAGTGGCATTATCAAGGAAACAGAGTTCAGAAAAAATACACCATTCCGATGTTGCGGAAGTCTCTAAATATAATTAGGTTTTGACTTTGGCGTTATTGGATACATATTACCCTTGCTTGAAACGATTGCCGGTTGTGAACTTATTTATCGTAGTTTTATTGCATAAGTTTTTTGCTTGTGGGAAGTATAATGAAGGAACACTCGATTTATACCTTGCAATTTACTCTGGGGGAATATCTATTCGAGGAAAGTAAATTGCTGAAAGTTGGCAGATTTAAAATCACGGCAAAAATCAAGACTGAGACTACCACCTCTTCCCTAAACTCAATCCCACAAACAATTCACCGATAAATGCATAAGCCTTCCTTTCAGCCATGATGGGAAGGCTTTTTGTATAAAAGGAAAACTGTCCACCGAGTGTTATGAGCTGAATGAACGATTTGTTCTTTGATGGTTCAAGGACAAATGCGCCTTCCACAAAAGCACCTGGAACGTAGCGGACCTCGTCCACCCCATTGCTCCATTTACTGCCGCCAAAGATCCTGTTTGAATTAAGAAACAACTCATTGTTATCTTCACTGTACCGTTCCTCCTGCAAATGCACCTGACCACCATGCGCATAATCTACGTACAGTAGTTTGAGGTAGTAAGGCTTTAACATTGCAAGAGAAAAACCGCCGTCATAACGGAAGCTGACAGACATATTTCCTTCCAGTACACCAGGCAATGGCAACTGCTCCCTACCATACCCGAGCTGCAATAAGTAAAGGTTATTGATCTTTACACGAAAGGAGAAGAAGAACAGGATAGACCGGTTAGGGCTGAAGTATTAATATAAAAGTAGATTGAACGATATTACATGGAGCGAAACATTGATAGCTTTTTAACGACCTCACCAATCGGTAATCCCATCACATTATAATAATCACCAACTATCTTTTCAATACCAATCATGCCGATCCATTCCTGTATGGCATAAGCGCCTGCCTTATCGAAAGGCTGGTAATTGGCTACATAGTGTTCTATCTGTGCCTCAGATAGCGGCCGGAAATAAACTTCAGTTGTTACCGAAAAGCTGATTTGTTTCGCTCCTTGCTGCATGCAGACTCCTGTTACCACTTCATGCTTTCTACCCGAAAGCTTTGCGAGAATCTCCTTTGCGTGAGCTGCGTCTTGTGGTTTGCCAAGTATCTCATCATCGAGTAAGACAACGGTATCTGCTGCCAGGATGATGGCCTCTGATGGTGTACGGTGGCGGATGGCAGCCGCTTTTTTCTTTGCAAGGAATTCAGGTACGAGGTGGCCGCTCATTCCCGGTGGATTTGTTTCATCTACATCCGCAATAATAATGTCGAATTCCAGTTCCGCCGCTTCCATCAATTGTTTCCGACGTGGAGATTGGGATGCCAGTATGATCTTAGCCATTTGCTTCTAAATAATATATAACCAATGAGCCGATGCCGGCGAGCATAATGAATTTGAGATTTCTGCTTGCCCTTCCGTAGTGAGCAGTGCTGGCTGCCCGGGGAAGAAAGAACATCCACACTATGATAGGGACAATAAGAGTGATAACTGTGTACAAGCCTAAACTCCAGTCCCGCTTCGAGAGCAACTTTATAGCTGCAATGAACAGTGGAATAAGTGCGCAAGCACCAAGGGCCAGGGTGAAGTTGGAAGCCTTTCTGAGTCCCCACTTAATAGGCATGGTAACACAACCTTCTGCTACATCCCCTTTGAAATCCTCCATATCCTTTACGATTTCCCGCATCCATGTAAGCACGAAAGCAAAATAGGCGTAGATCATCAATACCCAGACGGGATTGGGCAGTATTTCTCCCGTAGGTACTGTTACAAAGGGACGCTGTTTGAGGTAGTAATGCATGGCAGGCTCATAGATGATGAGTACAACTATAGTTAAAGCAGTAAGAGAAGCGACAACAATATTGCCTACGGCAAACTGCCTTTTAAAATGGGTGGAGTAGAACCAGAGAAGCAGCGTGCATGATAACTGAAGCAGCAGCCAACTGTAATGTCCTCCCTGTCTGGCAACTATAGCCGCAAGCAGAAGGGCAATAATATTGAGCACTGTATGAAGAATGATGGCTAAGCGCCGCGGAATGGCTTTTTCCAATACCATTTTATCCGGCTTGTTGATATTATCAATCCGCACATCGAAGTAATCGTTGATGATATATCCCGCACCGGCTATCAATACAGTGGAAAGGGAAACGAGCAAAAAGTTCTTAAAGTCGAGTAAGAAGTCAGCCTGGTTGAAACGCTTCAAAGGCAGGATGACACAAGCCCAGACCAGAAGTTGCGTAAAAAATATGATGAGCAGATTTGTCCACCTTATGAGCCTGAGGTAATGCATGTGTTGCGGTTGGCAGTTAGCAATTTGCAGTTGGCAACTGCTTTATGGCACTACAATAATTTGTAAACTACCAACTGCCAACTGTTTTTTTATTTACAGGCTGTTCTTCAGGGAATTTTCTTCTTCAGGGAAGGGCGTCTTCCAGCTGCCCGGATCCATGCGCCATTGGTTAAGTATCGTTTTGTGTTCGGGCTGTACGATCTTCAGTTCTTCGGCAACTTCCATCAAAGCCGCATAATTGCTGATCGTATGCAATGGAACCATTGCTTTTTCAAAGGCTTCGTCTGCCACAGGAAAACCATAAGTGAAGAGAGCGCACATACCAATCACCTGTGCTCCTTGCTCCCGCAATACATCAACCACCTGCAAACTGCTTTTTCCTGTAGAAACCAGGTCTTCAATCACAACCACCTTTTGCCCTTCCTGCAATACACCCTCTATCTGGTTGCCCATGCCGTGCTCTTTTGGTTTGGAGCGCACATAAACGAAAGGAAGCTTTAAAAGATCAGCAGCCATTACACCGTGGGCAATGCCTGCTGTAGCCACACCGGCTATTGCGTCTGCTTCAGGAAAATGCTCGAGTACCATATTCGCCAATTCACTTTTTACAAAATCGCGGACATAAGGATAGGAAAGCACTTTGCGGTTATCGCAGTAAACAGGTGAGTTCCAACCGGACGCCCATACATAAGGCTTTTGCAGGTTGAGCTGCAAAGCTTTAATTTGCAGGAGTTTTTCAGCGAAATGTTTTTGCGTACTCATCGCTCAAACCTACGCCAATTAAGCAAGTTTACAAAAGCGCCTCCCCATGTTTTTCGCACAGAAAATATATTTCAATAATAAGCCGCTCATTCTCACAAATGATCGCCACTCTTACATTAAAGAGCACCAGGTAGCTGAAGGTTACCTCTTTTTGACAGGCGCCTTTTCCCGCAATTTTCGTCTTGCTTTTGAGCATCTCGGCAGGCTTACTTCGTTGGGTGTTATAATAGAAGATATCTCTGAGGAGGCGCTGAAGGATGAGCTTCATGCATTATATGAACCTATTGATGCCGCCGGTGGAGTGGTGTTGAATGAAGATGGGAAAGTGTTAATGATCTATAGGCGCGGCAAATGGGACTTACCAAAGGGCAAACGCGATGATGATGAGGATATTGAGTATTGCGCCCTGCGGGAGGTGAGTGAGGAGACTGGCCTGCAGGAATTAACCCTTGGCGAAAAGATCTGCGATACTTATCATGTGTATTCCCAGAACAGTCAAAATCTGCTTAAACGTACTGCCTGGTATAAAATGTTTGGTACGACCAAAGAGCGGCTGATCCCCCAAAAGGAAGAGAACATTTTGGAAGCGAAATGGATTGGAGAAAAAGATTTGGCCCTGGTTGTCTTTAAATCGTACGAGGCAATAAGAGAAGTATTGTCGAAGGCAGGGCTGAAATGGTAAAATGATCGAAAGTGTTTATGCAACGTCATCTACCATCCCTAATTGTATCGCAACGCGTACAAGCCCAATAGAGTTTTTTACATCTAACTTTTGCAGCAGGCTAAAGCGGTGATTTTCCACGGTACGCAAACTCAGAAAAAGCTTTGCTGCGATCTCCTGATTGGTATATTCCTCCACTATCAGCTTTAGTATTTCCTTTTCTCTTTGTGATAAGGTCGGCATTTTAAGGTTCGAAGAGGCAGTCTTATACTTATGTAGCGGATGCATCATTTGTTCTTTCAGCGCGGGCTCAATGTATTCATTGCCTTGATATACCTGGGCTATTGCGTAAAGCAAAGTCTTTACCCTTGTATTCTTTAAAATGTAGCCGTGACATCCGTGTTTTATCATTCGCTTTACAAGGATGGGAGCGTCATAGCTTGTGATCGCCAGTATCCTGACTGAGGGATAGTCTTTACGAATGATCGCTGCAAGATCATAACCTTTGTAATCGGGCAGTTCCACATCCAGTAGCAGCACATCCGGCAGTTGTTCCGCGAGTCCCTCGAGCAACGCATTGCCACATTCGTAAGCGCCGCACACAATAAGATTGCTATCAGATGCCAGCATATTCTGCAGGCCGCTTATGGCCAGAGGGTGGTCATCTGTTATGGCGATTTTAATTGACATTTACTAAGGTGTTTAGCGACTGAAGCAATTTAGTTTCTAATTCAATATAGACGGAAGTACCCGGTTGGGGGTTGGAGGTAACACTAAAGTTGCCATTTAATGAGTGTATCCGTGCCGTTATATTGGCAATACCCATCCCTTTGGTGGCGATGGCATCGTTATCGAATCCAATGCCATTGTCCTCTACAACCAGAGTTAGAATGTCCGGGTGACAATTGATCTGAACCAATGCATGGGTTGCCCTGGCATGCTTCAGCATATTGTGCAGCAATTCCTGGATCATCCTGTAAAGCATCAGTTCGTATTCAGGCGCTATTAAAGGCATGGTGCCTATAAGATGGAAGTCGATCTTTATACCTGTGCTGTGTTGGAGTGTTTTGCAGAAATAGTGAGAAGCAGCGGCCAATCCCTCCTGCAGCAACATGTCTGGCATGAGGTTATGCGCAGACTTTCGAAGTTCTTTGGTGGCGTTTTCCAACTGTACCAAAATAGATTCAAGTTCTGAAGCGTCCGTCTCACGTCTTTCTATCATTGCGCTCAGGTTCATTTGTGCGGAACTAAATTGTACCATAATGCCATCATGCAATTCTCTTGCTATACGTTCTCTTTCTCTTTCCTCACCTTCCATCACTGCCTTTAGCTGGCTTAGCTCCCGCTCCTTCTCCATTTTTATCTGATGCATCCGTTCACGGCTCTTTCTATTTCGGTAAGTGCTGCCGATAAGCCCGATCAACAGTATCGACACGGCGGATATAGAGCCTATCCAAATGCGTTGCTGCTTCAATTTATTGTTTTGCTTAGCAAGTAGAAGCTGCTGTTCCGCCAGTTCTTTGTCCTTTTGAGAAGTACGGTATTTTATTTCAAGTTGATTTACCGTAGCGAGTTTTTCTGCATTTGATGTACTGTCCTCCAAAGCGGCATAGAAATTTCTGTAGTTCAAGGCTGCTTTATAATTTCCCAATCCTACATTGATATCAACAAGCGCTTTATAACACTCCTTCATGCCTTTGTATAGCTTTTCTTCTTTGCTTGTCTTCAGTGCTTTCAGGTAATAGTCTTCTGCTTTTGCATAATTTTTTAAAGTGAGGTAGCATTGGCCGAGCCCACGGTAAACAGTTGCTCTCTGAATTTTTGACCCTTTTACCGAAAATGCTTGCCTGTAGTATTCCAATGCTTCCCGCGGTTTGTTTTCGTCAAGTAGCGTTTTGCCGATGTTGCAATAGGCCGCAATTTCAGAAGCGGGGTCTTTAACGGTTTTAAAGATCGCAAGCGCCTTCTTTGAATATTCACGACTTAAAGCCCCTTTTTTCTGCGCACCATAAAGAGCGGAGAAGTCAATATAAAACTTGGCGAGGATCTTGGGTTCCGCTTTACTCAGTGCGATAGGGAAAGCTTTATCGAGATATATCTTAGCCTGCTCGTTTTGACCGTTTGAAAGCAGTCTTCCGGCAAGGTTGCTGTAAATAAATAGAAGAAGGCTCGTGTCGTTTACCTTTTTTAGCTCTATCTGTTCCAGTGCTTTATAGTAATAAATAGCCGCGCTGTCCGATACACCACGATTCCCATAAAGTGCTGCAATGTTATTATATAGCACGACGATGTAACGACCGTTGGTATTACTTGCCAGTCTGCAATATGGCTCAGCGGCATTATATACCGTCATGCTTTTATTGTAATCTCCTTTGTCCATATAAGTCACCCCCAGCCCCGTAAGTGCCCGTGCAACTCCCTGTATATATTTTATTCTCCGGCTTTTTCGCAGCGCTGTGCTGTAAAGGTGGAGGCAACTATCGTCATCCTGATGGCGGAGTGCTTTTGCGGTACTGAGTAAATTGGAAATGGCAAGGGTGTCTTTATCAAAATTGGAAGTTTGATACCAGGCGGTATTCGTTTCCTGAGCGGCAACAATTGGAGCGAGTAAAATAAGGCAAAGCAAAATGCGCAGCATAAAATTTTTTATTGACACACAACACTATATATAAAATTACCCTTTTCAAATAAAAAAAAATGAGTAAAAACCACAGTATGTCGAAATGCATGCGTGCTTAATTTTAAAATCCTCAAAAATCACAATGCGTATGAATAATAAATACACCACTTCTTTTTCTTCTATTTTCTTCTGTCAGTCTTAATTGTGCCTTTTTATAGAACGAAGGGCACCGACATTTTTTGTCACCACTGTTTCTAATACTATCCGGTTTTATATCTGATCACCACCGTTCAATATTCTTCTCGTACTTAATCAGAAAACGTAAAAAAGGGGAAGCCGAAAACCTTTTAAGAGTAGGCACGAAATCATTGACAACCATGACAATTCAACTTCTACAAAGGTTTAAAAGCGCCTTGCTCTTGATGGCGCTATGTATTGTAGGGAATGTGGTACAGGCTCAAACTTACAGCTTCACAACTGCTGGAGCTACTGGTATTAGTGGTCCCACACAAACACAAGTAAGTACTGCCTATGCAGCCACTACATTAGCCGGAAATGTTACCGTTACGGCAGGTATTCAGTCCTGGACTGTTCCAGTCGCAGGTCTCTATAAGATTGAAGTGTACGGCGCAAACGGTTATGGTTCCTTCTCCGGTCGGGGTGCTTACATGAGTGGCGAGTTTAACTTTAATGCGTCCGATGTACTACATCTGCTGGTGGGACAGCAGGGTGGTTGCTGTGTAGGAAGCGGCACAAATCAATATGGTGGTGGAGGAGGGACATTCGTTGTGGACGCCTCAAGTACTCCATTGATCGTAGCAGGAGGTGGTGGGGGAGCCATTGGGTTCACTTCTATTCCGTCCAATTCCGACGCTTCGATTACTACATCAGGAAATGCTGGTGTGGGTAGCGCAGGCGGTGCCGGAGGAACAAATGGAAGTGGCGGCGGAGATGCAGGCATTGCCGGCGGCGGCGGCGGCTTCTCAGGAGACGGTGGCATTAGTCCTTATGGCGGTCTGGCATTTTTAAACGGTGGTCAGGGCGGTACAGCGGCTTCCAGCGGTAGCTGGGGAGGATTTGGCGGCGGCGGCGGCGCTAACTCATATAACAACAATCGCGGCGGTGGCGGCGGTGGCTACAGTGGTGGTGGCGGTGCAGGCTCTTCGGCTAGTGTGGCACAAGCCGGCGGCGGCGGTGGATCTTATAATTCAGGAAGCAATCAGGTAAATACCGCGGCCCTCGGTACGGGGGATGGTCTTGTTGTAATTACATTACTGGCTCCTGCCGTATCTGTTCCAAATAATACTGGTGCAACCGCTTTCCCAAGTTTAGCAGCAGGTATCTGTCCCGGAAGTCAATCCGTTGACGTTAAGATTAGAAACTTTGGAGATAATTATATCGATTCTGTAAAGATTGCGTGGGAAGTAAATGGCGTATTGCAAAGCGACAATTGGTATACTGTTAATCTTGACACGTTCCCTGTTGCCAACTATGAGACAACAGTAACGCTCGGTACATACAATTTTCTTCAGGGAGCGTCTACTGTAAGGGCGTGGACGTCATTGCCTAATAGTCAGACAGATACAGTGACTAATAATGATACTGTAGCTATTACGATTACACCTCGTCTGGGCGGTACTTTTACAGTCAACTCATCCCAGACAACCGGCGGAACGAACTATCAAAGTTTTACCGACCTCGCAAACGACTTGAATAACTATGGCGTATGTAGCCCACTTGTGGTGAACGTTGCGCCTGGCAGTGGTCCTTACAATGAGCAGATTACTTTTTCACAGATAAGCGGTGCTTCTGCTACTAATACAATCACGATAAATGGTAACGGTGATACATTGACAAGCACTGGTACCACGTTAAACCTTGACGGTGCGGACTATATTACGGTTAATAATCTTGTGATTAATGCTACCGCGTCTTCAGGCTTTGCTGTGCATTTGATGAATGATGCGGATAACAACACCTTCGATAGTTGTACTTTTCTTGCAGACCCTACCTCCACAAGTAGTGCTTCTGGATGTGTCAGTATGAGTAACTCCCCAACATCTTATTCATCTGCAGGTAGCAATGGTAGCAACAACCTCTTTAATAATTGCACAACTGATGGCGGCTATTTCGGTTTTGCTTTCTATGGCTCGGCCGGCGGCAATACAAGTAATAACATTACAAACTGTACTATCAGGAACTATTATGTATATGGTGCCTATAATGTTCAACAAACAAGCGGTGTCATTTCCCATAACCTTTTCGAACGTCCTACCCGTACTCCGGTAAGCACAGGCTATGCTGCTGCATTCTCTACAGGTTGTACCAATATGCTGGCAGAAGGTAATACCGTAAGGAACTTTTTCGGAAGCACACCAACCAGTACTTCCACCGTCTATGCTTTTTATTGCACTGTGGATGGAACTAGTGGTAACGAGAATAAGTTTATTAATAATCTGATATACGATTTAGGAGGTAACGGTACTCATTATGGCTTATACCTTTCCGGTGCGGACTATGTACAAGCTTATCATAATACCATTTCTTTAGATAATGTTTCTTCCACTGCAGGTACGACTTACGGTATTTATAGTACCGGTACGGTAGGAGGTATAGACATCAGGAACAACAACATATCTGTTACACGTGGTGGTACTGGTACAAAGTACTGTCTGTATTTTAGCGGTGGCCAGCAAATTTCCGACAATAATAATCTTTACATGGGCTCTACGTCGGGTACTAATTACGTCGGGTACTATTCTACCGGCTATCCGACGCTTACTGCCTGGCAAGGTGCTAATGGAAGTATCTGGGATCAGAACAGCAAAACAGCTGATCCGCAATTTGTCAGTCCTGCAACGGGTGATTTTACCCCTGGTACTTTCCAATTGGATAACACCGGCGCTGCTGTAGGAGTTACCACCGACATTACCGGTGCTGCACGAAACGTTACTACCCCTGATATCGGTGCGTACGAGTTCTCAGTTCCATTGTGTAATGGATCTCCTGTGGCAGGAACTGCTGCATCAAGCGATCCTTCTGCTTGCGCTGGCGGGTCTGTTACGCTCACTCTTGCAGGATATACCATAGGAAACGGTATCACCATTCAATGGGAGGAATCACCTGCCTTTGCCGGTGTCTGGACGCCAATTTCAGGAGCTACTACAGCGACTTATGCTCCCACAATAAATTCGGCAACTGATTATCATGCGATCGTTACTTGTACCAACGGTGGCGCGACAGACATTTCCAACACAGTTACTGTCAATATTAGTCCGTTCTATCTGTGCTATTGTTCGCCTTTGACGGGTACAACACTACATGGTACAACTGGTAATTATATTACTAATGTTATCATTCAGAACACAACGCTTAGCAATCCAACCTCGGCTGTAGGTGCTGGTGGTTATACGCAGGCGGACCCTTCAATACCGAGCAATACGGCGACGCTTACACAGGGCCAGACTTACACTTTGGATGCCAGCATTACGAGCGCCTCCTACACCGCTGAAATGTGGATTGACTGGGATCAGAATGGCGTCTTTGACTCTTCAGAATACACGTTACTTCCCTCTGCAACTACTGCTTCAACCAATATAACAGTCCCTGTATCGGCAACTCCTGGTATGACAGGTATGAGACTGAGAGTAGCGGCAAGCTCCACTACCCATTATAACGACACCGGCGCCTGTGCTAATATTTCCATTGGCAGGGAGACCGAGGACTATGTTATTACGGTAAATGCGGCTTCTCCGTGTTCCGGCACTCCGGGAACAACGGGTACGATCACCTCTAATAATCTCGTAATCTGCAATGGTGGTACAGTAGACATGACGTTAACTGGTTATCCTCTTGAGTTAGGAATTACGTACAATTGGGAATCATCTCCTTCCGGACAAAGCAACTTTGTGCCGATTAGCGGAGCAACTGACCTCACTTATACATCCGGTGCATTAAGCGCTAATACAGACTTCAGGGTGGCTGTTACATGTAATAATCCTGGCGGAGGAACCGCTTATACAACTCCGGTTACAGCAGTTGTTAATAATCCCCAAATCACAAGCACAACGGGCGCTACAAGATGTGGCGTGGGAAGCGTTACGCTTTCGGCAGCTACCGGGGCAGGAAATTCAATCAAATGGTATGCTGCTGCTACAGGCGGAGCTCCGCTGGATACAGGCGTTAGCTTTATAACACCTTCCATCGCAACTACCACGACCTACTATGCGGAAGCAGTAGCTGCCGGCGGTGGTAGCGACACGGTAGCGGTGCCTTTGGCCCATGGTAATACTACCGGATCGTACTATCACATGTTCCTGGTGCAGGCTACTAATAATATTACTATCAACACCCTTGGCATAAAATGTAGCAATGCAGCAGGTACACTCACAGCCTGGGATGTTTATTATCGCACTGACAATTATCAAACCGTTGCAGGAGCTAATACTTCATCCACAGGATGGATATTACTGGCTTCTGTTACAAACGTCCCTTCTGTCGGCGCAACTGACTATACTACAATTGCATCTGGCCTTAATGTAAGCATTCCTGCCGGAGCGACTTATTCGTTTCATATAGCGCCGGCTTCTGGTACTACACATACATATGCAACAGATGCAATAGGTACGACAGTCGCGTCAAATGCTGATGCTGCGCTTATAGCAGGAAACCGGGGTAGCAGTGCATTCAACTGTGGAACCTCCGGCGGTATGGCAACGGTAAGCCTCGGTTATACAACAGGATGCGCAGGTACACGTGTACCAGTTGCTGCAACCGTGACCACGCCTCCTGCTTATACTTTGAGCGCCACACCTGATACTGTATGTGCAGGAAGTTCCAGTACTATTTCTATAAGTTCAGCAAATGCTTATACTTATACGTGGACACCAACAGGCACAGGAAGTTCCTTTAGTGCTACACCAGCAACCACTACTACTTACTATGTAAATGGTATTGATGGTAACAATTGCACCATCTCTGATTCTGTAACAGTAAACGTAAAATCGGTACCTGCTACTGTAAATACTGTAGCCCAGCAAACTGCTGTATGTGTGAGTGGTAATGCAGAACTGTCTTTGAGTCCGGTTCCTATGAGTGGAATAGGCATTCAATGGCAGAGGAATACTGGTAGTGGCTATATTGATATGCCTGGCGCAACAGCAGATACATTAAGCGATCCTGTTACCGCCAACGTTTCTTATCAGGCCAATTTCTTTTGTGGTGGAACTCTTATCGGTACCTCTGTACCGGTTGCAATAACATATAGTAATCCATCCGTAGTGAATACGGTTCCTGGGACACGTTGTGATGCAGGCCCTGTAACACTTCTGGCTGAAGGTGGCTCCGGTGCCACTATAAACTGGTATGCTGCCGCGACGGGAGGAGTACCATTAGGTTCAGGAAACGCCTTTACCACTCCTTCTATTACAACAAGCACCACATATTATGCTTCTGCAGTGAGCGGCGGTTCCGGCTTGATAGCAGGTGGTAAGCCAGCTCCGGCTTCTACAGCAACTGGCTATTCAGCGGGCACATTGCACTATGGTCTTGTGTTTGATGCATTACAGCCTTTCACTCTTGTATCCGTAGATGTTTATTCAAGTGCAGGTGCAGGTAGCCTTACTCTGGCTCTTGAAGATAACACAGGAACAGTAATACAAACCATGGGGCCGTTTAGCATACCAGCAGGCACAGGGTCTACAATCGCAAATGGTGCAACACCGACTACCATTCCTTTGAATATTTCTATTCCGACTGGTACAGGGTATCGCCTTTACACAAGTAACCTCACGGCTACTTTTATCAGAGAAAACTCTGGAAACACATACCCCTATCCACTTGGTACTGTTGGTAATGTGACAACGAGTTGGACAAGCGGAAGTGCAAGCGCGACCAATTATTATTTTTTATACAACTGGAAGGTTTCAACTGGCTGTGAGTCTTCCCGCGTTCCGGTTGCGGCTACTATCAGTGGAACGACCTCGCCTAACGGTATCTCTACTGGCGGTACAACAATTGTGGGCACCCAGGCAGATGGCACTACGGTAAATTATACTGACGGTTGCAACGATCTGGTGCTTACTATTACGGATGCATCGGGCGGAAACGTGCTTGGCAGTACAGTGGCTACAGTGGTAACGCTGCCTTCCGTGCAGACAGCAAGCAACGATCCTTTCGTGCCACGCGTGTTCGATATAACGCCTGCAAGCGATGGACCAGGTACTGTGACATTGTATGTATTGCAATCTGAGTTTGATGCTTACAACAACTATGTAACCAACAATAGCCTTTCATTGCCGCTGTTGCCAACCGGACCTACCGATGCAACGGGTATGAATAATATTGTTATTACTCAGTATCATGGTCTTGCTTCGGCTGGCTCATACGGTCCGTTGGGGCTTTACGCTAACACCAACGTTGATCTGATTCAAAACAGTTCGATCACTAAGTCTTCAAATGGTACTTACTGGACATTGACCTTCCCTGTTACAGGGTTCTCAGGTTTCTTTATCCATACCGGTAATGCGCCGCTTTCGATAGATCTTATGTCGATCGCTGCAACGAACATGGGTCATCGTAACAGGGTGAACTGGTCTACTGCTTCTGAGAAAGATGGCGATTATTTCCATCTGGAAAGAAGTGCAGATGGCAGAAACTACAGTTTGCTGGCTACGATAAAAGCAAAGGGCGAGCGTTCAGACTACACCTATTGGGATGAAAACCCTGTAAACGGTATTAACTACTATCGTTTGAAGATGTATGACGCCGCTGGCAGCTATAAATATTCAAAAGTTGTATCTGCAACAGTTAAGGGCGCAGGAGACTTCACGGTAGAAGCTTATCCTAACCCTGTGAGCAACAGCAACCTTACAATTGTGGCTTATGGTACTAACGATAAAGAAGCTACGGTCACTATTACTGATGTTACCGGTAAGCTGATCAAGACCGTGACGATGATTGATGGTATGGTAGAAGTAGATATGAAGGCACTGGCACAGGGTATCTACCTTGTAAAATATGCCGATGCTCACCATACAGAAACCATAAAGGTGAATAAGCAATAACGCGGGTTGTTTAGTTTATATATGGCAAGAAGCTGTATCTCAAAAGGGTACAGCTTCTTTTTTTATATCCGTTTACAAGCTTACGACAAGGATATGAACTGAAAGGCTGAGCAGTTGACGTAAAGAATCACTTGTTTTGGTGCCGTTCGACACATGGACCTCGCCATCCGACACGTGTACTTCGTCGTCCGACCAAGGTAGTTCGTCGCCCGACCAAGGCATTTCAGCGTCCGACCAAGGTACTTCAGCGTTCGACCAAGGAACTTCAGCGTTCGACCAAGGTACTTCGTCGTCCGACCATGGTAGTTTGCCGTTCGACCAAGGTACTTCATCGTCCGACCATGGTAGTTTGCCGTTCGACCATGGTACTTCGGCATCCGACCAAGGTACTTTAACGTCCGACACAACGATGCTGGTCCATCCACAGATTTCCAACAATCTCTTAACAGTAACACATTTAATTTTACAAAAATGGATTCTGTGATGTTGAAATCTACTACTATGAAAACCTCGCGTAATTTGCGCCATGCAACGCATTTATTTAATAATAGGAAGACATTGTTTCAGATGCTGCGAGATGTTTTTCGTGGGAAATATAAGATGTCCTTCCTGACACATTTATACCTTATTCTCGGTCTCATCTATATTGTGTCTCCGCTTGATTTTGATTGGATACCGGTGATCGGCTGGATAGATGATGGTTTTGTTTTTTACCTGCTCGTTAAACGACTGCAGAATGAAACGCAACGGTATAATCGGGCTAAGGCTATGGACCGAAAGCTAAGTCAAAACCTGTAAGGTTTTCAGCTTTTAGGTTAGCGCGTCGTCAAGACCTTTTTAGGTTTCTCTGTTAGTCAAAATGTTACCTCCGCCGGCACAAACAGGCTTACATTCCCATTGTTGCGGATCACGTCGCGTACAAGGGTGGAGGAGATGGTAGAGTACTCCGGGGAACAAGTAAGAAAAAGGGTTTCAATATCCGGAGCCAGCATACGGTTCATATCAGCGATGGCTTTCTCGTACTCGAAATCGCTGATATAGCGTATGCCACGAAGTATATACTGTGCGCCGATCTCCTTGCAGTAGTCCACAGTAAGTCCGGTATAGCCAACGGCGTCAATTCGAAGATCGTCTTTAAATATCTCCTTTATCCAGCCGCAGCGTTGCTCTACTGTAAACATTGGCTGTTTGGAAGAGTTGATACCAATGCCTATGATAAGTTTATCGAACAAAGAAACAGCACGACTGATAACGTCAACGTGCCCTTTCGTAACGGGGTCGAAAGTTCCGGGGAATAAGCAGATACGTTCCATAACTATTTGCCTGGTTGTACAAAGAAACTGAAAACCGTCGTTCCGTAGTTTTTCATCTTTTTGAAGTGAGGATGCTGCTGATAGTCGTTTCGCGGCGTGTGCTCCAATACAAAGATGCCTTCGGGCGCCAGCATGTTTTTTTCGAATACTAATATAGGGAGGTCATCAATGTTTTGCAGTGCGTAAGGCGGCCCTGCAAAGATGAAGTCGTACTGATCACGACTTTGCTTTATAAACTTGAATACATCGCCTTTTATGATGGTCATTTTGTCATCGATGAATAGTTCCTTCGCTGTTTTTCTGATGAAATTGATACTTGTAGGGTCGCGTTCTATTAAGGTGAGATCAGTCGCACCGCGGGAAGCAAGCTCATAACTAATACTGCCTGTACCGCCGAAGATATCGCAGGTTTTTATCCCTTCAATATCCATCATGTTTTCCAGCGTATTAAATAAGCCTTCTTTAGCAACATCCGTTGTAGGACGTGCGGGAATTCCGGAAGGGGGATTGAACCTCCTGCCACTAAAATCTCCTCCTACAATGCGCATGCGTAAAGTTGTTGTAATAAACCAATGGTTGCGGTCCACTGCAGATTGCCTGCTGTAGCATTGGTATCACTTTCCTTGATGTTTGGAAAGTACTGAGATAATGTGTTAAGCACAGGATTGAGCCCGCGATATGCCACAGCACATTGAATTTCCACAGTGTCTGCTTCAATTCTAAACTGCTTGCAAAGGAGCTTTACGTGATAAGCTATATCTTCTCCTGTTGTAAAGTCGAAAACCTGATGCCAGTGCAATGTCCGGTTTTTATAAAGAGTTGCATATACATGTTCCGGTGTTATGGCGCATTGCAGTGAGCTATCGGCCTTATATGGTTTGTAAAACTGATAAGTGGACAGGGGTAAAAGCCGTGAGTTAGTAAAATACCGACCTACCAGGCTTTTGATGGTGCCGGGGAAAGAATACATATATTTTGCTTTGTCCTCATGCAGGCGGTGAACAGAAAGCACTTCGTTTCCTTCCACAAAAAATATCTTCCGCATCCACTTTACGGCTTCCGCTTCGTCATACACATCTTCAGGTATCAGCAGGTATTTATCGCTGGCGATAAAGGTGGCGATTACGTTTTCCGGTTTGGAGAGTAATGGCTCGTCTATAAATCTGTGTTCATAAAAATCCAGGATCCATGTAGGCAGCGTATTGCTGTAATCTCCATAGCGGATCATCAGTAAATCTCCGTGCTCACTAAATCCTACTACTATCAATCCGCGTGGCAACACTACACATATTACCTTGGCAACCTGGCTCATCAAGCTATCACCCTCATGCACATTGTACGCATGATAATTAATAGCGCTATTATTGATCTCTGACATAGAATGCACACAATTATAGAATAAATTTGCGACATTCTGTAAACAGATGGTTGGTGCATCTGGAAAATGGAAAAGTTATTACTGCGGTATTTTTTTAGACAGACCATCAGCATCTTCAGTGAAAGTTGTAGCAACGAATAAGAGCATTCTCCGGCTGGCATTGCCCATCTCACTTGCGCTAGCCATTCCACAGATAAGTTTTATGGCAAACACGGTCTTCCTCGGGCGTTTCGGCGAACAGGAACTGGCTGTAAATGGTGTAGCGGGCATTTTTTATCTCACCCTTTCTATGATCGGGTATGGCCTGAGCAATGGAATACAAATACAGATGGCGCGCAGAGCCGGCGAGAATGACCATGACGCCCTCACGAAAAGCTTTAGCAACGGCATTTTATTATCGTTGCTATTCTCACTTGGGCTGATGATGCTCTCGCTTTGGCTTACCCCGCTTATTTTTGGTTTAAGCCTTTCTAATCAGGACAATGCTTTTCTCAGTATTGGTTATTTGTATATACGAGTGTGGGGATTGCCTTTTTTAATGCTCACACAGTTAGCCAATGCTTTCTTTATTGCCACACATCGGTCTCGCTTTCTCATTTACGGATCGATTGGTGGTACTCTCACCAATATTATTTTCGACTATCTGCTCATCTTCGGAAATTTTGATTTCCCGAGGCTGGGTCTAACTGGTGCCGCCATCGCTTCCATTCTTGGTGAAGTGGTGTTTTGTTCCATCATGTATGGCACATTCTACTTTAACAAGTTTCATAAGGAGTATCCTCTTCAGAAGTACCTACGCTTCGATAGCGCTCTGTCACAACGCTCTTTAAAGATAGCTAGTCCGTTGATCATTCAATATTTGTTTAGTATTGGTGGCTGGCAGGTATTCTTCATTTTTGTCGAGCACCTCGGCACAAGGGAACTGGCTGCTTCGCAAATATTGAGAAGCATTTTTGGGGTGGTGGGCATTGGAGCCTGGGCGCTTGCTGCCACATGCAATACGATGGTAAGCAACCTCATCGGTCAGGGAAAACAACGACAGGTGCTGTACCTCGTAGGCAAAGTCGTAAGGATAAGTTTTGTCTATTCACTGGTAATTTCCATGCTCTTGCTGCTTTTCTCTTCTCAGTTTTTGTCTCTTTATGATAATGATCCAACGCTTATCGCCTTCGCCAGACCTAGTCTTATCGTTATCGTGCTTGCTACGCTTATCATGTCCATATCAACAGTGGTATTCAACGGAGTGGTAGGAACAGGAAATACACTTATTAATCTGACCATAGAAGTCACCTCTGTATTTGTCTACCTCACATATTGCTATTTTATTATCCAGCGTATGCGGCTGCCTTTGGTTTACGCCTGGGGCTCTGAGTTTGTCTATTGGTCGTCTTTGTTCATGATTTCCTTTGCTTACCTCAAAAGTGGCAGATGGAAGGGAAAGAACATATAAACGAGTTAGTAGCAGGCTGTTGACAAATCCCAATTCGAAGCCCAAATCTCAAGTTCAATCCGTCATACATCGTCGCACATTCACCGTTTCTCATTATTTGTAAATGGCATAATTTTTTAAACCTTCTTTAAAAAAGCAATTGTTATGCAAAACAGCGAAGCTAAAGTCGAAATACTGAATGATCTTATAATGATCAACAATGATAGAATTGCCGGATACGAAAGGGCTATTAATGAGTCCAAAGATCTGGACGTGGACCTGAAATCTACATTTGAGGGAATGATACGCGAAAGTGAACAATACAAGCAGGAATTGGTGGAGAAATACCATCAGTCCGGTGGCCGGGATATAGAAGAAGGTACAACTAACTCGGGTAAGATTTATCGGGCATGGATGGATGTAAAAGCAACGTTTACCGGCAGCGATCGTAAAGCAGTGCTTGCGTCTTGCGAGTTTGGCGAGGATGCATGGCGCCGTGCCTATGAAGCTGCTTTAAACAACGAGGGCGAACTTGACTCCGATACCCGCAACGTGATCACAGAACAGTATAATTCTGAGAAAAAATCTCACGATCTGATTAAGCAATACAGAGATACTCACGACTCGCTTGATAAATAAAATAAAAGCAACAAAAATGACAATAATTAAAAAGTCTTTCCCTTTGTTACTGACAGCCGGCATGGTGGTACTGTTTGGTTGCGGAGACGGCTCGGGCAGCAAAATTGAAACTAAAACGGACAGCCTTGCTACCCGCGTGGAAAGCGGCGTAGACAATCTGGGAAATAAAGTAGACAGTCTGCTGAACAAAAATCCTGACCAGAACTTCCTCGAAGATGCGGTGGAGGCGAATACAAAGGAGATCCGGGCACTAACGCTGGGACAGCAGAAAGGAAGTGCACAGGTGAAGTCGGCGGCTACAAAAATGCTTAGTGACCATAAGAAGCTCGGTGAGGCTGTGAAAGACTATATCGGTAAGAACAACATTACGCTTAGTGATGTTGACACTGCTGATACAGACAACGACCTCAATTCTACGGCTGCAGGCATCGATTTCGACAAAGCCTGGGCAGATAAAATGGTAGATGATCACAAAAAGGTGATCAACATGTTTGAAGATGCGCAAAATGATGTAAAAGATGCACAACTGAAGAGCATGATAACAGATGCTTTGCCCAAGTTGCGCATGCACCTCGAAATGAGCCAAACGCTTCAGGAGAAACTGAACAAAACGAAATAGCGTTCAAACTTATTAGATAGTATTAAGACACTTAAGATTGGGGGTCTGGTAAATAGAGCAAGGGTCAGTTACTTTCGACGTAATGACCCTTCGCTTTTTATAGCAGTATAACTAACAGATACTCAATGTCGTAGATCTTTTTCCACAACTTACTCATTCATAGCATCCTATTATACAAGTCTTTTTGATTGCTGGTAATTTTAATCTTTCCTATTCTGTTGATTTTCAGCAGATTGCAGCTGTTGGCAAAATTTTTAAGCAGGCTCGCCTTATCTGGCAGCATATTTTCTTACTATAAAGTATAAAATCAAAAGTTATGTGGGCGCAAGAATATAATAAACCGAACGACAAGATCACTTTTATGAACACTCTTACGAGTTGTGTAAACAAGGTAGTGAAAGATGGATATACTGATAGTTTTAAAGTTACAAGGCAGGGGCTATATTCCTGTGCAAAGGATCGTTATTACACTCCACAAGAGGTAAGCGTTATTAACTTTTATCGTTTTGAAGGAGAGTCCGATCCCGGGGATATGGTGATCATGTATGTAATAGAAACTACGGATCAGACTAAGGGTACTTTGATTGATGCCTTTGGTACCTATTCTGATGGAAGTGTAGACACCTTTATGAAGTCTGTAGAGGACATTCAAAAGAAAGTGAGCGATAAGTAATAAAGAAGTATCCCGTAAGGAGGTCAGAGGCTGTATCATACAATGGTACAGCCTTTTGCTTTTGCCCAGGAAACATTAGTGGAGCTCGTCCGTAAGGCTTCACATGGAGCAAGTACACTGGAAAAGCGGGGAATAATCCTATTGGGTATCTTCCCTTATCCAGAGATACTTCTTTCTGCCAAAGGTGAATAAATATAGAAGAAAAAGGCCGCAAGCAATAATGAATGCAAAAAATAGATTATTAAGGAGCTCTGCGTGCATACGTCGAAAGACACGTTGCAGAACCAGCATGTGAAAAAGCAAAATAACAGATAGTGTAGGCATTAGCCATCCGCTATGTTTAAAACCGCTAATTTTTAAATACTTTATTTCTCCTTCTGAAACATTAAAGTCTAATTCATTACTGGTGCACCAGTCAATACTCCCTTTTAGAGTATGTCTGCCCTCGCTGATATCAAGCTCTATGATCTCATCATTTTTTATCTTTCCCACGGTCTTTCCATCCAGTAGCAAATCATACCGGCGTAGGCGGTTCATCCATTGTTTAGGACGGGTTATTATAAGTTTTGGCACTTTCCTTTTTGCAGTTAAGTTAATAAAGTACAAGTTTTAGTCAAATCATAAGACTAAATATTTTCTGACATATAAAAGAACCGTTATGAGCGATCAATCAAAGCAAACCGATATCAGTGAAACAGATAAAAAGGAGTTTCAAAAGGAGCTGGATCATCCTGTGATAGCCGAAAGCTATCGTGGAAGTGATAAGCTAAAAGATAAAGTGGCGATCATTACTGGTGGCGATAGCGGTATTGGCCGCTCAGTCGCCGTTTATTTTGCAAGAGAGGGAGCAGATGTTGCAATTGTGTACCTGGAAAGCGATGAGGATGCCTCAATCACCCGGGGGCTTGTGGAAAAAGAGGGACGAAAATGTTTGTTGTTTCGCGGAGATGTAAGCAATCAGGCCTTTTGCTCCGAAGTGGTAGCTCAGGTGGCGAAAGAATGGAAAAAGATAAACATCCTGGTAAATAATGCCGGCACACAAGAGCCGGCGAAGGATATTGAGCAGATTAGCAACGAACAGTTGATAAGAACGTTTTCTGTAAACATATTTCCGTACTTCTACTTCGTTCAGGAAGCACAGCCATATATGAAGGAGGGCGATTGTATTATTAACACCGCTTCGGTTACAGCTTATCGCGGAAGCTGGCACTTGCTCGACTACTCCGCTACGAAGGGCGCTATTGTTGCCTTTACAAGATCGCTGGCGAAGAATCTTGCTTCAGATAAAATAAGGGTCAACGCTGTAGCCCCGGGGCCGGTATGGACACCTCTTGTGGTCTATTCCTTTTCAAAAGAACATTTGGAAAAATTTGGAAAGGAAACCCCTCTTGGCAGAGCTGGCTATCCGTGCGAGATTGCACCAGCCTATGTCTTTTTGGCTTCGCAGGATAGTTCCTACATTACAGGGCAGGTTGTACACGTAAACGGAGGAGAGATGGTTGGTGGCTAAACAAGCGCCTCTAACCAGGCAGGCGGGTTTATTCATTTACCGGGAAGTAAAGCCGGAAGGTAGCACCAATACCTGGTCGGCCATGGGGTAGAATATAGCCGCCATGATTGGCAATCACACGCTGGCAGATAGCCAATCCAATGCCTTTGCCGGAATACTCCGAGCTTTTGTTATGCAGGCTCTGGAAGATCTGGAACATCTTATTAATAAATTTATCCTCAAATCCGATTCCATTATCAGCAATGGTTACCCGGTAGTACTGTTGCTGTTCCGATACGGGGATGTTCTTTTCTTTCAACTCACTGCTGTTAATCCGGTCGCACCGAATGGAAATGACAGGGGTTTCATCGTCCTTCGAGAACTTTAGCGAATTATCGATCAACGACTTCAGTAAAAGCTGAATTTGCCTGGCGTGCCCGGTAATCGTTGGTAAAGCCTCTGTATGAATGCTGGCGTTTTTCTCCCTGATCTTTTCCTGTAGCTCATGAAGTACTGTCTGCAGCGCCTGGTTAAGGTTCACCTCATTCATCTGCTCTTCTTTCACGAGGCTCGTAAGGTTCATTAAGTCGTCAATGAGCTCATGCATCCGTGCGGCGGAGCTATTTATTCTCTCCAGCGTCGACCTGTTTTCTTCATCGAGGCTGTCTTTCTTTACATACAGAAGGCGGTTGCTGAATATCTGGATTTTCCTAAGCGGTTCCTGTAAATCATGAGACACTGCATAAGCGATCTGTTCCAGTTCTGCATGAGACCTTTTAAGGTCCGCGACCTTCATTTGCAGCTCATCCTGAAACGTCATCCTCCGTTTTAGCTCCCGAATGAGGATGATGAAGAGAAAGATGGTAGTAACGGCAAAAATCGTGAGCAGGTAGCGTATAGTAGAGTAGGTGATACGCTGATAATACATTTTTGTTTTATAGCGCTGCTGAAGGGTTTCGTTCTCCTTCCTTCGCATACTTTCGAAATACTGGTTTGCCAGGCCGTCGTATTCCCTGCCTTTGTAAAATGCAGGCGGAATACCGTTTTCCCTGGTCGTATCTATATATAGCAGGTTGTCCTTGATATTATCGCGCCGGTCGATAAGTGTGGCACGCAGCAGGCGTAGTGTATTGAGCTGCCCCTGGTTTTGTGTGAAATAGTCCTTCAGCGAATCGGTGGCGGGAAGGATTTGGCTGTTGATGACAAAGAGTTCATCCAGGAAGCTGCTGTCTCTCGTAATAATAAAGCCTCTTTCTTTTACCTCTACCTCTTTCAGCATGTTTTCAATTACATAAATCTGACTGATGACGTTGTTAGCATGATCAACCTGCTGAGAATACTCTATAAGACTGGAAAACTGCTTTATGGCGTAAAGTGAAAGGGCAGCCATGAAGGCAAATGAAATGCAAAAAGCTATAAAGATTACACGAAGTCTCTTTTTCATTCAAACCAAATATCTACATTTTGTAGAACAAATTCCTCAGCTGTAAAGCAGTCTTGGAAGATATTGTTTTACAATTAAAACCATAGTCGTTTTTCGGAAATCTCTATGTCATTGCAAACCAGCGCATTAAGGCCACCTGTAAAAAGAGTTCTGTTAATGCAAAAGTTTGGCTTCAAGGTTGATTTAATTAAAGGGTACCAAGAAAGCCGTTATTCTATGATTTCACAGCAGCAGACGCAGAAACAGCAGTTAAAAATATTACCTCAACAGATACAATTACTTAACCTGTATTTTTTGAACTCTCTTGAGCTGGAACAAAGAATAAAAAACGAACTGGAGGAAAACCCACTGCTCGAAGCAACAGAAGAAAAGGAATTTGAAGAGGCGGACAGCAGTCTTCAGGATCCATTGAAAGATTGCCAGGACTGGGATGAATTTAATAACACAGACATACCAGACTACAAGGCCGAATATCAAAACTATTTTAATTCGGAAGACACGCCGAATATACCCATCAAGAACTTTGTGCACTTTAAAGATGAGGCTAAACAACAGTTGCGCCTACTGAACCTGTCGGAACCCGATATGGAGCTTGCAGAGTATATCATCGACATCCTGAACAATCAGGGATTGATGGATAAGCCAATTGATGAAGTAGCAGATGACCTATCCTTTATCAAACAATCATTAATTGACGAGCAGACCATTCTGCGCGGATTAGAGATCGTTCAGACCCTTGACCCGATAGGTATTGGCGCTCGCAGCGTTCAGGAATGTCTGTTGTTGCAACTTCGGGCAATGAACCAAAAACGCCCTGATATACGTTGTGCATTGAAGCTTGTTGAGGATCATTACAATGATTTGATGCACCGTCAGTTTGAAAAGATCCACCATTCCCTCGGTATTGACGAAGAAGAGCTCCGTATCATCCTAAACTTTATCGGCACATTGAAGTTTTATCCGGTTACCGAGAACGTATCCGAATATGAGCCTAAGACAACTATCATTCCTGATTTTATTATTACCCGCTTCGGCGATTCCATCCAGGTAAACCTGTTTAGCACCAAGGCAAACAACGTCTTTGTTAATCAGTCTTTATACGATCAGCTGTCCCAGCAAAGCGTTAAGGATCGCGGTGCTACACAGTACGTAAAGAGCAAATTGCAGTCCGCACAGTGGTTTGTAAACGCAGTAAAGCAGCGTGAAGACACTATGTTGAAGATTATGCAATGCATTGTACAAATTCAACAGGAATATTTCATGGAGGGTGACATACGCCTCTTAAAGCCCATGGTGCTTCGGAATGTAGCTGATATATCGGGTCTTGATATTTCTACCGTTTCGCGGATCACAAGCAATAAATATGCAGAGACTCACTTTGGCCTCCTTTATCTGAAGCAGCTTTTTAGCGAAGGCATAGCCGATAAAAAAGGTGAAGTGATCAGCAATAAAGTGATCCAGTCTGTAATTGAAGAAGCCATAGCCAATGAGGACAAGCGCCACCCTTATACAGACCAGCAACTCGTCAACATTCTTTCTGCAAAGGGCTACAATATAGCACGCCGGACAGTTGCCAAATATCGCGAACAAATGAAAATTCCTATAGCGCAAATACGTGCCGTCTGGGCATAGATAATAGAGTAAATTTGAATACCACAACTGAAAAACTGAGACATACTTATGAATAAAATCCTTGTTATTGATGACGATAACGATATGTGCCTTTTGCTGAACCGCTTCCTGACGCGTCATGGCTACGAAGTAACCGGCATGAACAGCGGCGCTGCAGCAATAGAATGGATGAAGAAAAATCAGCCTGATCTTGTTTTATGTGACTTTCGTCTGGAAGACATGACAGGCGCACAGATCCTGACTAAAATCAAGGAGTCTTATCCTGATGCACCTGTCATTATCATCACAGGTTACAGCGATGTAAAGGATGCAGTGGAAGTGATGAAGATGGGCGCTTACGATTACGTAACGAAGCCGCTTTTTCCTGATGAAATCTTGCTTACCATCAAGAAGGCCCTTTCAGAGAATAAATCTGAGGCCGCACCTGCAAAGCCTTCTGGTAATACTACCACTTCTTCGCCACCCCCTTCTCATACAGGTAGCGGTAAGCTGAGAACGCTTTCTTCTAATGACCAGTACATCATGGGAGATAGCGAGGAGTTTGCCACCATCATGAAGCAGATCGATCTTGTTGCGCCGACTAACTACAGCGTTATCATCTACGGCGAAAGCGGAAGTGGTAAAGAAGCAATTGCTCAACAAATACATAGTAAAAGCAAACGGGCAAACAAGCCGTTCGTTGCTATCGACTGTGGTGCACTTTCTAAAGAGCTCGCAGGAAGCGAACTGTTTGGTCACGAAAAAGGTGCTTTTACAGGGGCTTTAAATCAGAAAATCGGAAGTTTTGAAGTAGCAAATGAAGGAACGATCTTCCTCGATGAAATTGCCAATCTGTCTTACGACATACAGGTTTCTTTGCTGCGGGTAGTCCAGGAAAGAAAGATGCGCCGTGTAGGCGGTAATAAAGACATTGAGCTTGACGTACGAATTCTTGTAGCAAGTAACGAAAAGCTATGGGAAGCTGCGAGGAACGGAAAGTTCCGCGAAGACCTCTATCATCGCTTCAACGAATTCAGTATAGAAGTGCCCCCTCTGCGTCAGCGTAAGGGCGATATCATGCTCTTTGCTAACCATTTTCTGCAACTCACAAATGCCGAACTTGGAAAAAGCGTAAAGGGTTTTTCAAAAGAAGTACAGGACATCTTTTTGAATTATGTGTGGTACGGTAATCTCCGTGAGTTGAAGAATGTCATTAAAAGATCAACCTTGCTGACAGAGGGCGAACTGGTGGAAGCGAAATCACTGCCTTTTGAGATCGTTAACTTCCATCGGCTGCAATTCGATCTTCCGGCGCCGCCGGTTTCGAATGCTTTCCCGCCTCAGGAACCTGTTAATGCTCCTCTTTCCTCCTCAGCACCTATAACGGTTTCTTATGAAAACAAGCTGAAGAGTGCCAACCTCGATGCAGAGTATGAAGTCATTCTGGAAGCATTAAAGCAAGCAAATTTTAATAAAAGTAAAGCTGCAAAACTGCTGAATATAGATCGTAAAACGCTATACAACAAAATGAAGCAGTTTAAAGCCTTTAAACTCGATTGAATATGAGCATAGAAACGGCCATGACAGAAAAGCTCATAACTCAGGAAAAGATAAACACAAGCGATTTTTTAAATTTAACTACCGAACTCTTTTCTGTAATTGTTTTATTCTTCAACATAAAGAATAAAAGCCTTCAGTATAGTCCCCATCAGATTTGTACTGAACTCGGTTATGATGAACAGGAGTGCGAGTCGGAATATTTTGATTTGAACGAAATCATCCATCCGGAGGATCTAAAGCAAATGAATAAGGTTTTGGAGCAGCTGGAAAAAAGCGACCTTCTCGTTCCTGCATTTAGATGCAGATTTTTACAGAAAAGCGGAAGCTACCTGGTCTATAATGTTAAGGCAAGAACGAAAGAAGCAGAGGATACAGCTGTGCTGTTAGCTACAAGAACCGACGAGCTGATACAGCAATCCGACAAAATAAGTGAACTGAAACGTATAAAAAATGAAACAGAACGGATACTTCTGTTTGGAACGTTTGAGTATAACGTTTTGGAAGATACGGCGAAATGGTCAGGTGGACTATATGAGTTGTTCGGATATAAAGAGGAACGCCCTGCAATAAACTTTAATGCTTTAATAGGGCACTTACAGGAAGAAAAGCGGGAAGAACAGAAGGGACGCATCCTGCAGGTGATGAATACGGCGAATGACTACACAGAGGAGCTTGATATCGTCACAAAAGACGGTGTGAGCAAAAGGATCCAGATAATCGGCAGGAGAATGTATAATAGTCAGAACGAGCCAATAAAGGATATAGGACTAATGCGTGATGTAACCCAGAAGCGCAGGCAGGAAGAGGAGCTGAGGAATGCAATCGACGAACTTCAGCGATCTAACAAAGAACTTGAGGAGTTTGCATACGTTGCGTCTCATGACTTGCAAGAGCCATTAAGGAAGATCAGTACTTTTAGCGACCGCCTCATGGAGCGATTCGATGAGAGTTTAAAAGATGAGGGCAAATTGTATCTGGAACGTATCATGGCATCTGCCGGAAACATGCGGACACTTATTGATAATCTGTTGGAGTTTTCACGTATTTCCAGAACGAAGCAACCCTTTGTTCCTCTTAATCTCAATTTTGTTTTACACCAGGTAAAAAATGACCTGGAGTTAAATATTGAAGAAACCGAAACAACGATAAATGCTGACAGTCTCCCGGTGATTGACGGCTCTTTATCGCAAATGAAGCAGCTGTTTAATAATATCATCAATAACGCGATTAAGTTCCGCAAGCCTGGAAAGGTTCCCGTGATTGATATTACGACCTCCCGCCTTTCATTAGAGAGCAGACAAAGGTTTAATCTTGATCGCGCTAAGAATTATTGTAGTATTCGTTTTACTGACAACGGAATCGGTTTTGAAAGCGAATATGCAACGAGAATCTTTCAAATTTTTCAAAGGCTTCATGGTAAGTCTGAATACCCGGGCTCAGGTATTGGTCTTGCTATCTGTAAAAAGATAGTTGATCGACATCACGGTAGTATGTTCGCTGAAAACATAGAAGGAAGGGGTGCATGTTTTACCGTCATACTACCTTGTAAAGAGAAAGAGGTAATCTAAAGCAAATGAACGAAAACGACGAAATAAGGATATTAATAGTAGATGATGACCAGGACGACTTCATCATAACCAGTGAATATATACGTCATATACCAAACACAAATTGTGTTATAGACTGGTGCCCTAAATATAATATGGCATTGGAGCACATGGTCAACCGCGATTACCATCTTTATTTCGTTGATTACCGGCTTGGTGCAAAATCGGGGGTTGACTTGCTTAAAGATGCGCTGGAGGATGGATGTGAAGAACCTGTGATTTTATTGACCGGAAAAGGAAACTATGCTGTAGATATAGAAGCAATGCAGCTTGGGGCAGTAGACTACCTCATAAAGACAGAGCTTACCATTGAAAAAATGGAAAGAAGCATCCGTTATGCATTGGAGCGTACTGCTACAATGAAAGCGTTGAAAGCGAATGAGCGTAAGTATCGCAACATGTTCGAAAAATCGAAAGACATTGTTTTCATAGCGGATAGCAAGCTGAACTTCAAAGACGTGAATGAGGCAGTGTTAAACATTTTGGGGTACACTAAGGAGGAGTTTCTTCATATGAATCTGCTCGACCTTGTAGACCAGGCACAGCACAAAAAATATTTAAACACAACACTTCAGGCGCGAAAGGAAGTGAACGACTGGGAAGCGATCCTTACTACAAAAGCAGGAGAAAGGAAGAGTTGTATCCTGAGTGCCACCTTTGAAGACGCTTTTTCTGCAAACAGTTATATTCAGGGCATTATCCATGATATTACTAATCTAAAGAAGGCAGAGAAGGCAACGCTCCAGGCAGAGAAGCTTGCAGCGACCGGCCGTCTCATACGGACGCTGGCACATGAGGTGAGAAATCCGCTTAATAATATCACTCTTTCTGTAGAACAATTGTTGCAGGATGTAAAGGATGATGATACAGAAATGTATCTGCAGATGATTCAGCGCAACAGTAAGCGAATAAACGATCTGATTAGTGAATTGCTGAACACTTCCAAACCAACGGAAATAAAACTTGAAGATCACATTTTACAGGCTATTCTTGATGACGTTATCTCTGCTGCAATTGACAGGCTTACCCTGAAACGTATTAAGCTACAGGTAAGCTACCCTGACGATTTCTTACAGATAAAGGCAGACAGGGAAAAGTTGAAGATTGCCTTACTTAATATTGTGATTAACGCCATTGAAGCCATGGAGGAAGGAAACGGCAATCTAAGCCTCAGCCTGGCTCATTTGGGTAGCCAGGCAGTACTTCGTATTTCAGACAATGGCTGCGGCATCACTGAGGAGAATATTTCACGCTTATTTGAGCCTTATTTTACCCAGAAAAGAAACGGTATGGGTTTAGGGCTTGCTTCAAGTTTAAATATATTGCAGGCGCATAAAGCAAGTATTGAGGTCTCTTCTGTGCTCACAAAAGGGACGACCTTCGTTATTACATTTCCGCTACTGCCTGTTAATGGCATAGACTCGCAAAAGCACGAAGCTGCTGCAAAAGGATAATTTTATTATTTCATTTCGTAAGAGCGAAGTTTGAAAGGGGACACGAAAGGATAACTTTCTATATAGGCGTTCCCGGGTATTAAAGAGCTTGTCCTTTCTACTGTTTACATTCCAGCTTTTAATTATATTCTATAATGCCTGTTTTGTAGCCCGAGGGTGGCACAATTGTTTTTGCCTTTTTTAATGGCTTTAAAACATACGATTATGAGAACGATTCTTTTTTTGATAGCGATAGTATTGATAATTGGGTGGGTACTCGGAGTGTTCGTTTATAGCGCAACCGGATTGATTCACGCCTTACTTATTATAGGCATTATAGCATTATTACTCGGTTTTATCCGGGGCTCGTACGACTAATTAAATTTTTCTCCCTCTCCGTATATCCTCTGTTGTTTTTCTATTAAGAGGCTTATCATTCGTGATATAGCCTCTTTTTTAATGCCATTTTTTAGGAGCCTTATTTCGAGGATTTTATTTCAGTTGCATTATTGGAGAACTGTTTGTCAAGGTCGGTGAGGCTGATAGGCTTCTCTATAATGGAAAACTTAGCGGCTTCAGGCATTGGAGGTAATACTGGATGGAAGGCACTGATAAGGTTAATATGTGTATCTGGAAACTGACTTGCAATTGTTGGTGCAATATTCCAACCAATTCCATCGGGTAAGTTATTGTCTAAAAATACAATGTCGGGTTGAAGAGCCTTCAGAAATGCAAGCCCCTGTTCTAAAGTATGGGAAAGATAAACCTCATAGTTTTTTCTTAGAAAATAACTCTTCAATAAGTGGCATAAATCAATCTCGTCATCAATAATCAAAACCTTCTTTCTGTGCATGTCATACTAATTGAATATACTTATAGCCTACAAAATAAACAATAGAAGTCTTTTAAAACAACAGAACGTTTTGCACAACTTCGTTAGTATGTTTATTACGTTGTCTTCAATACCTGCTCACCTCCGAACTTGGTTTTTTACAAATAGTACAAGTTCAGCGGATTGTAGATTATTCGCACAAATACAATGCCCTGTTGATAAAAAAAAGGCATTTTTAACAGAATGTTTTATGTGGGATGTAAAATTAGGCGGGAATGCTCGTAGTATGCATCCAATAGCTCCTTAGTGCGGCTACCGTTTTCAGGAGGCTTTCGAAGCTGTTAGGCTTTGTAATGTAAGAATTAGCCCCCAGTTCGTAGCAACGACGCATCTCCTGCTCGTTATTCGTTGTACTGAATATGACCACAGGTATCTTTTTAAGATCAGGGCTTTGTTTTAATTCCTTTAATACCTCGCGGCCGTCCTTTTTAGGCATGTTCAGATCAAGGAGGATAAACCGCGGAAATTTCCTTTCTTTTTGGGAGATTTTTAGTGAATTGAGATATTCTAAAACTTCCACACCGTTTTCTACAAAATGAAGCTTATCAGAAAAACCGTTTTCCTCAAAAGCAGCTTGTAGTAAGAAGCGGTCATCGGCATCATCCTCGGCTATCAGTATAAAAATCTCCTCCATCTGGCCTTTTTGGTATTGTTGTAAAGGTAGGTAAATATAGTTTTAAATATGTGAAATCGGCAGCGTATAGTCACATATTTTTCGAGGTGATGCAAGCCGCTTTTTAGTCTGTCAGTTCGCCTTTCCACGAGGTCAGATAAAAGTTAAAATGCGTTTAATAGTTTTCTGTTGTATCTGGCTGTGGCATAGTCTTTTTGAGTTTATAATAAGTGTTTTTGAAAAAACTGAGTCTATGCAAAAGCAAGAAAGTAATAACCCGAATTCAAATAAACAGCAACGTTCTAACGACGATTATAAACGCGATAATGTTCGCCTTGGCAATTCGTCCGAAACATCAGGAAGTACGCAAAAAGGTGGCGGCGGAAGCGGATATGATGTAAGCAGGGAACAGGAACAAGTGAACAAGGAGCAGGAAATAATGCACCACGAAAGAAACGAGGAGCACCTTCATCCTGAACGTACTCAAAACCCGCAACCGGATGTGAACCCTGGCAGGGAAACGCCGTTGACTCCTGGTCCCGAAAAGGAGCCAGAGCAACCGCAAACAAACCCCGACAACAACACCACGGCCAGCTTTAACAGGAATGTAATGGGCGGCTGGAGCCAGAGCAGCTGGGATGCAAATTCTTTTCGTTAAATCAATAAATTTTCTGTCTTGAAAACACTGACAAACTTTTTTAGGATCCGGACAAAGCATTTACCTCCTGAAGTTGCCGCAGATGCTTGCTATAGTCTGCGTAACCACCGAAATGAGGAGAATATAGCACCGGATGTAAGGGCGGAAGGTACGAGAGAAGCGAAAACCTATAGCCGCCCTTCAGATCACCACAATCTCCGCTCTGTCGTTTTTAGTTAAATATCTACACCGTCAACTAGTTTCAAGCAAAGATCCGGCTGTTATTACAACCTGATTGGCAACAGCGGATCAGGAGCTTAACCTGATACATAACAGCATTATTTTTCACAATCAAAACCATCATCTATGAAGAAATCACGCAGCCAGTCTTCTGGCACGTCAAGCAAAAAATCGAGCAGTAAGTCTGGGAATAGCAGTAAATCTACAAGTAGCCGCAAGTCTGCTACTCCTTCCCGTTCATCTGCCAGTTTAAAAAAATCAGCGTCTGCTACAAAAGCATCGTCTAATGGACGCGCTTCTTCCTCCCATGCCTCCTCTAATGGCCACGCATCTTCCTCCCGCTCATCTTCCAAAGCAGCTACTTCCAACGGACGGGCATCCAATGCAAGTCGTAGTCGCAGCAAGCAGAGCTCACCGAGAGAAGGACTGCAGGATGTACTAAAAGACCTGCTGAAAGATATTTATTATGCCGAAAAACAACTGGTTAAGGCGCTGAAAAAGGTAAGCAAAGCGTCTACACATGAGCAATTGAAGGACGCATTCGATAAGCACAGAGAGCAAACAGAAGGACAAATAGAGATGCTTGAGCAGGCTTTTGAAGCGATGGAAATGCGCGCTGCCGGCAAGAAGTGCCCTGCAATGGACGGCCTGATTGAAGAATCAAACGAACATATACAGGAAATGGAAAAAGGCGCGGCCCTCGACGCTGCATTAATAGTTGGAGCTCAGAAAATTGAGCATTACGAGATCGCCGCCTATGGCTCCATGTGCACGTTTGCAAAATCGCTGGGACTGACCGAATGTGAAGACATCTTCAACCAGATACTTCAGCAGGAATCAGACACGGATGAACTACTGACACAGGTAGCGCAAACTGTAAACCAGGACGCGCTAAAAAGTGAAGAAATGGAGATGAGCGAAATGGAAGCGTAACCAAAAAGTAAATTCCCTCGCAGGTACATTCTGCGAACAATGATAGGGTAATGTTGAATATTCAGCGTTACCCTTTTTATTTGTATGTAAACGCTATCGGTTTTTGTATCATAAATGGTAGCGGTGCTGGGTTAATGTTTTTTCTTCTTTGACGACTTCGCAAACCGGTTATAGTCGAGCGCAAGATCCAGCCAATATCCCAGCTTCTTCTGAGTGTTCAATGCTTCAACGCCAATTCGTATGTATCCCTTCATTGTTCTTGTACCCATCACCATTGGTGCTGCCTCGCTCCCCGCAAGCACTTCTTCGCATTTCTTAGGATCAAGCCGAACCATCATCCTTTCCTCGTTTAGCGCTACCAGCATTTTATCATTTACCATAAAGCATAAACCGCTAAACATTCTCTTCTCTTCAATGTCATCGTGCGTTTGCGCAATATATTTCCTAACTCTGTTGGCAAGTGTTTCGTTGTAAGGCATTAGCTGGAATATTATTTTTAAAGTTAAGTATCGATGCCATCATTTACTCTTTAGAATTTTCGACTTTTAAAATCTGTGCTGCACTTCGCTCAACTCATAGAAAAGCTCAATAACACCACCCGCACTAATGACAAGCGCGACGCTCTGGTGCAATACCTCCATGAAGCACCTGATGAGGATAAGGTTTGGCTGATTGCCATCTTCACAGGTAGAAGGCCCAAGCGACTCGTCAATACTACGTATCTAAAGAGCTGGTGTATGGAAGTAACCGGCCTTCCGCAATGGTTATTCGACGAGAGTTATCAAACAGTAGGGGACCTCGCGGAAGCAATATCTCTGATGCTTCCCTCGCCCCAAAAGGAAAACGACACCCCGCTGCATGAAGTAATGCGTCAAATATTGGCATTGCAAAAGGCGGCCGATGAGGATAAGAAGGACTTTGTGCTAAGGCATTGGAGCTCTTTTTCAAAAGCGGCGTGCTTTGTGTTCAATAAGATAATTATCGGTGGCTTCCGAATCGGTGTTTCACGGAATATCGTCGTGCAGGCGGTGGCAATGTATTCAGGGAAGGAAGTACAGGCTGTGGCGCACCTTATCAGTGGAAACTGGGATCCGTATCGCATCTCTTTTGCCGATTTGATACACGAAAGTATCATACAGGTGGACGCTTCAAAGCCTTATCCGTTTTACCTCGCTTATGCCATAGAGGGAAGTACGGCAGATTTAGGTCCTCCCCATGATTGGCAGGTGGAGTGGAAGTGGGATGGCATACGTGGACAATTGATACGGCGTAGTGCAGCCATTTACCTGTGGTCACGGGGCGAAGACCTGATTACCGATCGTTTCCCCGAGATTGAAACTGTCTCCGCCTTGCTGCCAGATGGTGTTGTAATAGATGGAGAGATACTTAGCTTTCGGGATGGCAGGCCACTCCCTTTTCAATATCTGCAAACGCGGGTCACCAGAAAGACGGTAACAAAGAAACAGCTCATCGAGGCACCGGTAGTCTTTATGGCGTACGACTTGCTGGAATGGCATAGCGAAGACCTTCGGTCGAGGCCTTTAGAGGAGCGACGGAAAATACTCGAAGCATTGGTAGCGGAAGTCCATCATCCACATTTAGTTCTTTCGCCACTTATCGCGTTTCAAAACTGGGAAGAACTGGACGAGTTAATACATACTTCGCGGGAAAGAGGCTGTGAGGGATTTATGCTAAAGCGAAAAGCAAGTGCCTATCAGGCTGGAAGAAGGCGTGGCGACTGGTGGAAGTGGAAGATTGATCCATTGACTATAGACGCCGTTTTAGTGTATGCACAGAAAGGACATGGCAAGCGCAGCAATCTTTACACTGACTATACTTTTGCAGTAAGGGACGGAGAACAGTTAGTACCTTTTGCGAAAGCATATTCCGGTCTTACCGATAAGGAAATCGCCGTAGTAGATAGGTTTATAAGGCAGAACAGTATAGAGCAGTTTGGGCCTGTACGCACGGTAAAGCCTGAACTTGTCTTCGAAATTGCGTTTGAAGGCATTGCTGCATCTAACAGGCATAAATCTGGCGTTGCAGTTCGTTTCCCTCGGATAGTACGCCAGCGAACAGATAAAAATGCAGATGAAATCAATACGCTGGAGGAGCTGAAGCAATTGCTGGAGGAGTATGGGAAGCCATAGAACAAATAAACTTGATTAAAGGTTCGATTTGCTTTGCCACGACATTAAATGCAGAGTGAAGTTAAATTTTCTTGGTCTGACCACATCGTCACCTGGAAAGCGCCGGATTTTTAAAAATAAACTGAGGCGTTAACAAAATAACCATAATTTTTTTCTTACCATTATTTTATTCAGAAGATACCTTATGTCATACATTATTCCTTGCTCCGCATCAAAGCAACAGCCAGAAATCGTGAATAACCGTTATGAAAGTTTTGAGGATTTTTTAAACGATCCTCAAATGCCATTCCCTGAGCTGAACCCGACAAGAATGCTACTGTACAATGAAATTGTTGGGCAGCAGCCTCTAAATTTCAATAGTACATTACCGGCATATCAATTGTATTCCGGGCCGCACGCTTGTTTATACAACCGAGTTTCAAATCAGAACTGGACTAAAGCTTTAACCGACGTGAAAATCGTTTCCGCATTATTTGGTCTTATCACTCACACAACTCATATTCCTATTTATAACCTTAAAATGGATTCGATACTGGCTGATGGACGAACGGTCTGGCGGGTCTGGTATGACGAAAATGCCCTACAAGGCCAGATTAATCCAACGGACGTTGATCTTTTAAATAATCTTTACAGAAAGGCGATTCATGGCAATATCAATCCAGTAGCCATTGAACCGCCTGTACAATGGCGGGATAGGTACGGATACCATCGTGGGCGATGGCTTAATGAACAATTGGGTCTTTTATAAGTTTAGATTACAATCGTTAAAAGAGGAATAGAAATAATTCCTATTATTAAAAAATTATTACCAATGCAACAGATTATAGAATACATTCAGCAGAATGCGTACGCGCTTTTTCAAACAACTAACGGACCTTTAACGGCGAAATTTGACAACCGTGGCTTTTTCTTTTCTCATGCGGCACAAGCTGCGTATAATTTAATTGAACATCAACCTCATCTTTATATTGCATTTACTGCAGAATTCAATACCGCGTATGTTGGGAAGTCCTTTCAAAAGGCTGGTAGGTGGAAAAGGTCGCATTATTATCATCTCGGAACATTAGCCTATCATCTTTTGGGTACTATCAAGCCAACGGAACAGAACCATAGCCGTTGGATTGATGCATGGTTCTCTGTTGATACTATGCTTCTCGGCCAGGATGCACATTCGATAGAATTGCTAGAAGAAGTATTTATCTGTTTTCTTCCATTCGAAACATACTACGCACTTCAAGATAAAATTACACCACATGAAGCTGATTTTACGGTGGACGAAATGCGACAGATTAATACGCTTGTTGAAAGAAAATTTAGAAGCTGGTTTATAACTAATAGTGTAAATCCATTAAATCGCAACTAGCCGATTAATTGGGACAAAGAAATCTTTTTTCAATGTTTAAGTAATTACTAGTTTTCTTTTGTTTATTCCGATACAATGACGTTCGTTTACAAACGACAGCAATAATGAATAGCCTCGACAAAGACATAAGAGTCAGAAGACGGATTGGCTGTCTGAAGAAAGTGATACTCCATGAGTCAATGGTCTTTCTTATCACTGCCTCCCCGGAGAAAATACTCGAGATACTCCGGCATAAAATGGAAGTGCGCGAAGATGAAAGGAAGCATTTTCAACTGATACACGATTATGTAGCAGGCTTATCGGACAGCCAAGGGGAGATTGTTAATCTTGAGTCCTGGTGCCGGCAAAACGAAAAAAGGTTATCGTGGAAGCATTTTCTCGCCGAAGCATTACAAAGAAGCTATTGTGAAATATACTACAGGCCGCTTGGCATTTATGCTCGGGAAATAGAAATTGAGACCTTCAAAATCGTCCAGCAGAAGCCGGGAAAGTTTTCTTTTATGATGAAGGACACTACAGGCTTCATCGGCAGAAGGTTTTGTTACGGCAACGATTTGATCGTGGAAGTGCGCGATAAGGGCTGGCTGTAATTAAAAAGAGAAAAGCAGATTTAGTACAGAAAAGACTTGTGCATCATTTTTGCAGCGGAAAGTAAAACACCCTTTTCAGTTTATTGATAATGACTTTTCTATAGGTCTCGACTACCGAAAAGCACAGTGTGAAGCGATTGTGAGATAATTTAGAGGTTGTGGAGAACAGAGGCAAAGAAATAATAGTACAATGGCTGGCGGACAAAGGCCTTCAACCCTTCGCATTTCAGGAAGAAACGTGGCAGCTATATGGCGAAGGCAGAAGCGGTATTGTAAATGCGCCTACGGGCTTTGGTAAGACATTCTCTGTTTTTCTCGCTGTGGTAATCGATTGGCTGAATGAACATCCTGAACTGGAAAATCACAAATCTGAAGCTCACCAATCCCGGTCCCCAGTTCGAAATCGGAAATCGCAGATCCGCAATCCAAAATCGTTCGGCCTTCAATTGCTTTGGGTTACACCTCTGCGTGCACTGGCCAAAGATATTGGGAGAGCCATGGAGATGGCCTTGGAGGAGTTAGGTATTCCATGGCGCGTGGCTGTACGCAATGGTGACACGTCCACTGCCGAACGGCAAAAGCAGAAGGCAAACGCTCCTGAGATACTCATTATTACACCTGAAAGTCTGCAACTTCTCTTAGCGTCGAAAAATGCGCAACCGCTGTTTAAGTCGCTTAAATGTATAGCCATAGATGAATGGCACGAGTTGCTTGGTTCCAAAAGAGGAGTGCAGGTAGAGCTCGCTTTGTCACGTATAAAGGCTCTTCTTTGCCTCGCGCCTTCTGCCCGCTGCCAACTACGTATCTGGGGGATCTCAGCCACGATCGGTAACCTTGAAGAAGCGATGCATGTGTTACTTGGCAACGATCCGGATGGCATTATTGTGCGATCTAAGCTTGAAAAGAAGATAAAGCTCCACACCGTTCTTCCCGATACCGTTGAGCGGTTTCCGTGGGCCGGACATCTCGGTAATAAAATGGTGGACAAAGTGTTGCCGATTATTCACCAAAGCCGCTCTACGCTGCTATTTACCAACGTACGTTCGCAGGCCGAAATATGGTATCAAACGCTGCTCGATGCCGATCCTGATCTTGCTGGTGTCATCGCTCTTCATCATAGCGCTATCGATGGTGAGCTGCGCACGTGGGTGGAAGAACAGTTACATCTCGGTACACTCAAGGTGGTAGTCTGTACTGCAAGTCTCGATCTTGGCGTAGACTTCCGGCCGGTGGACACTGTCATACAAGTAGGAAGTCCTAAAGGCGTTGCCCGTTTTCTGCAACGCGCGGGAAGGAGCGGTCATGCGCCCAATGAAGTGAGTAATATTTATTTCGTTCCTACCCATTCGCTGGAGATCGTAGAAGGCGCAGCCCTGGAAGAAGGCTACCGTCAGCAACTTATAGAAAGTCGTCAGCCGGTCATGATGGCTTTTGATCTGTTGATACAATACATGGTAACGCTGGCAGTGGGCGATGGGTTTAAAAGTGAAGAGTTGTATGGCGAGGTGGTTTCTACCCATTGTTTCGCCGATCTTACGTGGGATGAATGGGAATGGATGCTTGCATTCATTACTACAGGCGGCAGTGCGCTAAATAACTATGACGAATACCACAAGGTAGGAGAGGTGGACGGCGTTTATCGCGTGATGAACAGGCGTATTGCTATGCGACATCGCATGAATATAGGGACCATAGTCGGTGATGCATTGATGAGGGTCAAATTTATGGGCGGCGGGTTTGTAGGAACAATAGAGGAGAGTTTTATCTCAAGGCTAAACATTGGCGATGTTTTCATCCTTGCCGGAAAGAAGCTGGAATTGGTAATGGTGCGCGATATGGATGCATTAGTAAGAAAGAGTAAAGCCTCAAAAGCCATCGTGCCGGCCTGGATGGGTGGCAGGCTTCCGCTTTCTGCCAACCTGGGTTCCGTTTTGCGCGCTACCTTCAATCAGGCTTCAGAGGCGGAGCCTTCACATCCACTTATACAATTTTTGCGACCGCTCTTTGCAAAGCAGGAAGAGGTATCTCACATTCCTTCCAGCAACGAAACCCTTGTGGAAATGATACAGACACGCGATGGCTATCATCTGTTTGTTTATCCGTTTGAAGGCCGGCTGGTGCATCAGTCCCTGGCTTCTCTGCTTGCATACCGCATCTCTCTTGCAACCCCCATTTCCTTTTCCATTGCCATGAATGACTATGGATTTGAACTGTTAAGCGATCAGCCTATACCTGTGGACGAGCGAACAGTAAAGGGTCTGTTCGACCCGCACAACTGGTATCCGGATTTGCAAAGGAGCATAAATGCCGTAGAACTTGTAAGGAGAAAATTCAGAGATATAGCAGTTATTTCAGGTCTGCTTTATCAAAACTACTTTGGCGAGTTTAAAAAGCAAAGGCATCTTCAGAATTCCACTTCTCTTATCTACCAGGTGCTTGTGGAGCATGAGCCCAATAGCCTTCTGTTGCAGCAGGCATACAACGAGGTACTGGCCTATGAAGTGGAAGTAGAAAGAATGCATCAGGCGCTGGAGCGCATTTACAAATCTGATATCATCATTACACGCCCTCAAAATCTTACACCGTTTTGCTTCCCTATTGCCGTAGACAGCCTAAGCCGCAACCAGCTAAGCAGCGAAAAGCTTGAGGACCGCATCCGCAGAATGCAGGTAGCGGCAGAGAAGGGTTGAGGCGATCACTTCAGTCCTGCAAACAGCCATTCTGCTGCTCTCCCTATCAATGGCGCAGGAACCTCTTTTGCATTCATAGCATTGATAAAAGATTTCAGCCAGGTAAAGAACAGGATAACCGCTAAGGCAACAATTACAGAAAAAGCCACCCATCCCGGTCCCAGCGTGAAGCTATAGGCGATTTTCAGCAAAAAGGAACAGATGTGAATTAGCAGAGATTGCCGGAGGTGGTAAGCAGAAAGTGTGCTTCGGTCTTTTGGGAAAAGGAAAAAATAAGAAACCAGCCATCCGATAAAGGTGATGTAGGCTACGATAGCCGTCGTCCGCCGGTCATCGGGTGAACCGATATATGTGTTATTTGCAGCCATCAAGACGGAAGCAACAATTTCAGGCCATCACCTGAGCACTAAGAGTCTGAAACGCTGAGATAATGGTCTGTCTTAGGGATCGGTTCAAGTTGCCTTGGCAGTAGGTCCACCTTTATCAAGCAAGGCCTTTATGTCTAATCGCAAAGCCTCTATGTTTCAAGACAAAGCGTCTTTGTCTAATCACATAGCCTCTATGTTTGAAGACAAAGGCTCTATGTTTGATGACATAGCTTCTATGTCTGAAGACAAAGGCTCTATGTTTGATGACATAGCTTCTATGTCTAAAGACAAAGCCTGCATGTCTGATGACAAAGCTTCTTTGTTTGATGACATAGCCTCTATGTCTGAAGACAAAGCGTCTATGTTTTATGACAAAGCCTCTATGTCTGAAGACAAAGGCTCTATGTTTAATGACAAAGCTTCTATGTCTGATGACATAGCCTGTATGTCTGAAGACAAAGCCTCTTTGTTTGATGACATAGAGACTTTGCCGGATAAGAAAGCCATTTCGGTAGATTATTTAGGCTGTGCGGCGCCCTTTACTGCGCTTTTATTCCCTTACACCCGCACTCTTCCTGCTTATACCGCCTAACATTCAGAATAATCAGAATGAAAGATGCCGTTGACCGCCACAATCTCTGTTAAGTTCAGTGACATGCCATTGTCAAGCGTCAGCGTGGCATTTTCAAGTGCTGCCTCGTTGATTGCAGCAACAATATTGCCAGAAGTACGAAACAAACCTTCGCGATCTGCAAGCAGCGCTACCGAAGTGTTTTCGTTGTAAAGCTTGTTAAGTATCTGTGTCAGCTCTTCCAGGTTTCCGAATGTCTGTCTCTGATCCATTGTGAAGAAAGTTCCTAAACGTTCGCGTGTGTGATGCCTGGGTTTAGACACCGGTATACCTGCGGACTCTTACGAAAGTACGCCATCAACGTTATATTCGCTTTCCCCGCTATTTCTGAGTTGGCGGTATTTCGCTATTCTATGGTAGCTAAGATAGGAGACCGCCAGAATGGCAAGAACGAACAGTGGAAACGCAGCTTGCACGCCGAAGCCATCCACGGCAGTGTGGCTAACGAAAGCGGAAATAGCTGTGAAGGAAAATCCCGCATATGCCCATTCCTTTATTCTTTTATTGATGAATGGCAGGATCAGCGCCAGTGCGCCCACCACCTTAAATACTGTTAGCATCACTCTGAAGTAGTCGGGGTAGCCAAGGTGCCGTATACCTTCCACGGCAAGTTGTGAATTTGAGGTAAGTGCGGGCATTACCCCTTCGAACAGGAATATGAATGCGGTAGCAGTCCAGTAAGTGATTGTTGTTGCTTTGTAGTTTTTCATGACTTTGAAGTTTTGTTACTGCAAAGCAAGAACGAAATGAGGAGTTAGTTGCGGTGGGAATAAGGCAATCTAAAGGGGAAAATGCGACAATGACAGCTATTCCCCGGGTTTCCGTGAAGCAGCACTGCATATTCAGCGTTTGTCAATGGCACGCTTATCAGCTTGTTTTCCGGTAATTCCAGATCGCCCAGCCATTGAACACTAGTGCAAAAAGAGTAATAATACCGATCTGTGGCAAAATATCTTTAAGACCACTGCCTTTTAATACAATCATTCGCATCACCTCTATAAAATAGGTGACCGGATTGAGGTGGGCAATAACCTTTGCCCATCCAGGCATGCTTTCGATAGGTGTAAACAGTCCGCTCATCAAAATAAAGATCATGATGAAGAAGAAAGCGATAGACATGGCTTGCTGTTGCGTAGCGGCATAGGTAGAGATGAGCAAGCCAAAGCCTAAAACGGCAATGAGATAAACAGCAAGAAAGAAGTATAGCAATACGATACTGCCGACAGGCACTATGCCGTATAAGCCCATTGCGATGGCAAAAAGGCCGATGGTAAACACCGCCATGCCAATAATCCAGAATGGAATGAGTTTGCCAAGAATGAAATGGTGTTTTTTGATCGGTGTAACATTGATCTGCTCAATAGTGCCGACCTCTTTTTCCTTCACAATGTTCAATGCTGTCATATAGCTTCCAATCAGCGTTACCAGCACTGCAAGAATGCCCGGCACCATGAAAAAGCGATAGTTGAGATGGGGATTGAACCAGTTGGAAGAGATCACCTCTACGGACGGGCGCACATTCGTATTGGGCATTTCCTGCCACTGAAGCGCCAGGTGAGCATTGAAGGTCTGCAAAATCTTTGAGAGATAACTGGCACCAATAGATGCCTTTACACCATTGATGGCATTAACCGCTACCAGCAGTTCTTCATGCCCCTGGCGCACTACATTAGTTTCGAAATGCAGTGGAATTTCCAGTATAAGGTCGGCTCTATCAGTTTCTATCTCCTTTAGTGCTTGTGGGTACGAAGCACTGTAACCTACCATGCGGAAGTACCCGGAGCTGGTAATAGCATGCAGCAAGTCGCGTGAGGCGCCTGAGCGGTCATGATCTACAATAGCGATGTTTACATTCTTCACTTCGTAGTCCGCGGCCAGAGGAAGTATCCATAGTTGCAGCAGCGGTGCAATAAGGATCATTGGCAGCAGTGCCTTATTGCGGAATATCTGACTAAACTCTTTTTGTAGCAAAAATCTGATCGTTCTCATTCCAGCCGTTTTTTGAATTTCATAATGCTTACTACAAGAAAGAAGGCGGCCATTCCCGCCAGAATGAGCGTTTCCTTCCATATTGCAGACAACCCAAGTCCTTTGATCATGATGGACTTTACGATAATGTAAAACCATCTTGCAGGAATGATATGGGAGATAAGCTGCAAAGGCCACGGCATGTTTTCAATCGGAAACATAAAGCCCGAAAATAAGAGCGTAGGTAACAACATTCCCATGAGGGAAAGTAGCATAGCAATTTCCTGCGAGGCGGTAGCTGTAGAGATAAGCAGCCCGAGCGATAGCGCCGTGATGATGAACAGTGTACTTTCTGCAAACAGCAGGATGATACTGCCTTTTACTGGTAAATCCATCAGAAAAACGCTGAGTAGCAGGATGACAGCAAGATTTATCAGAGAAAGGACCAGATAAGGAACGGCCTTCGACAGAACCACAAATAGAGGTCTGAAAGGCGATACCAACAGCACTTCCATTGTACCCATCTCTTTTTCACGAACGATGGAAACGGAGGTCATCATCACGCAAACAAGCATTAATATCAGTGCAATAACTCCGGGAACAAAGTTCGGAGCAGCTTTCAATTCCGGGTTATAGAGCATTCTGATCTGCGGAATGATCCTGATACCGGCGGTAGTGGCTAGCGCCACTTGCTGATTGTATTCCGAAATAATGGATTGTATATAATTAGTTAGCGTAGTGGCTGTATTAGGGTCTGAGGCATCAGCGATCACCTGCACGGATGCGTTGTTGTTGTGCAGCAAATCTCCATAAAGATGGTTGGGGAAAACGAGTGCCAGTGTGACATTCCCTTTCTTAAATTCAGGTTCGATGCTATTGGCATCTGCATTGTAATCAGTTATTTCAAAGTATCTGCTGGCTGCGATCTTCTGAATAATCTCTGCTGATGCACGGTCTTTCGCCTGATCTACAATAAGGATTTTAGCATGATTAATTTCATTTGTCAGCGCAAATCCGAAAAGAATGATCTGTGCGATTGGTAAACCAAAAAGCATCAATAGCGATTTCCTGTCGCGGAAAACATGAAGGAACTCCTTCTTAATAAAGGCAATGAATCTTTTCATGTCGTTTTTCTTTCAGTCTCCCTGTCTTTGAGCCCTTCTTGCGAGTGCAAAAAACACCTCGTCCATAGACGATGCTGAAAACTGTTTTTTGAGCATAGTGGGTGTGTCGAGCGCCTCTATTTTCCCATCTACCATGATGGAAACACGATTGCAATATTCCGCTTCATCCATATAGTGGGTCGTAACAAAGACCGTCACGCCCGACTCTGACGCTTCATAGATCAGATCCCAGAACTGCCGTCTGGTAATGGGGTCAACACCTCCGGTAGGCTCATCCAGAAACACTATTTGTGGACGATGTAAAACGCTAACCGAGAAGGCGAGTTTTTGCTTCCAACCAAGCGGCAGGCCTCCGACCAACTCCTTAGCATTGCTTCCAAGGTCTAATCGATGCAATAAGTCATCTGTCTGTTCTCTGATTTGTCGGTCAGTTAACCCATAGATACCGGCATAAAAGCGAATGTTCTCCAATACAGTGAGGTCTTCATACAGGGAAAACTTCTGGCTCATATAGCCAATGTTTTGTTTGATTTTCTCTGTTTGTTTATAAACATCAAATCCGGCCACTGTTGCGTTTCCTGATGTTGGGATGGATAAGCCGCAGAGCATACGCATAGCAGTAGTTTTGCCTGCACCGTTCGCACCCAGGAACCCAAAGATTTCTCCTGCTTTTACTTCAAAGGAGATATGGTCTACCGCAATGAAGTTGCCGAACTGCTTTGTGAGATGGTCGCAAATAATGGTAGGCTGGTTGGTCATGGGGCGCTTACATCCTCCGTTTTAGGTTTCGTCATCAATGCCATAAAGCAGTCTTCTATAGTAGGTTCAATTTCTTGCAGTGTTAAACCCTCGTGTCGTTTGTTGATCAGGTATTTTCTCAAATCTTCGATATCGCCATCTTCCTTTAATGTGATGTGGTGCGTTTCCCCAAAAGTGTAACAGGTGTTTATTGAAGGAAACGCTCTGAGATCATGGAGGAGTTGCAGCATATTGTTGCTCTTTGCAGCCCATAGTTTTTCGCTGAATCCTTTTATGATTTTCCGCGGCGTATCTACCGAGAGGATGCTGCCGTTCTGTATTAAAGCGATGGTATCGCACTGTGTTGCTTCATCCATGTAAGGTGTAGAAACCATAATAGTTATTCCCTGTGTCTTCAACCGCTGCAACATTTCCCAGAATTCCTTTCTCGATACCGCATCTACGCCTGTAGTCGGCTCATCGAGGAATAAAACGGTTGGCTTATGGATAAGTGCACAGCAGAGCGCCAGCTTTTGTTTCATGCCTCCCGAAAGCTTTCCGGCTTTACGGTGCTTGAAAGGCTCAATCTGCTGGTAGATATCTTTAATAAGCGCATAATTCTCCTGTATAGATGTGCCAAATACCGTGGCGAAAAACGATAGGTTTTCTTCTACGCTAAGATCCTGGTAAAGCGAAAACTTGCCTGGCATATATCCTACAAGATTACGGATGGCTTTGTAGTCACTTACTACATCTAATCCTTCTACTGTAGCTCTGCCTTTATCGGCCAGTAGTAGCGTAACAAGTATGCGGAATATGCTTGTTTTCCCTGCACCGTCCGGACCGATCAGTCCAAACAGCTCGCCTTTTTCTACGGATAGGGAAACATCGTTTACGGCGACGATCTTGCCCTTGTCATAGGTCTTCCGGATTTCCTGTAGTTCAACGGCTTTCATGGTCTGGAAATTTCAATTCGCCATACATTCCATCCTTTAGAGAGCCATCGTTAGTGACCCGCACCTTAATCGCATAGACAAGGTTTGCCCGTTCATCTTTTGTCTGGATAGTTTTAGGTGTAAATTCCGACTGATCGCTGATCCAGGTGACGGTGCCTGGTAACTGACGGTAACTGTCTTTAGTTCTGTCCACGAATACCGCTACCTGTTGATTCAGGCGCACATGCGGAAGTTGATCGGCTGTGATATATGCCCTAAGTGTCAGATGCGATAGGTCTGCAACTTTATACAGTGGTTTACCTATTGTGGTTACTTCATGCTGCTCGGCATACTTTGCCAGTAGTGTACCGTGCAGCGGATTGATAATTTTCGACTTTGAGATTTGATCATTAATCTGGTCGATCTGCACCCGCAGTGGAATGGCTTGTTGCGATATGCTCGTAGAGGCGATGCTGAGGGAAGAGTGCTGTGCCTCTATCTGTTGACGAAGGGTTCGAACTTGTGCGGTGATATCGTCCAGTTGCTTTTGAGGAGCTGCACCTTGCGCCACCAGCCTTGTAAAGCGTTGTTGTTCCTTTTCTGCGGCCTCAAGCTGGGATTGTAATGCACCTAGTTGTTGCGAAATATTAGGCCGCTGGCTTAACACTGCCTTGATTTGCGCTAAAAGCTGTTCCTTTTTTAAAAATAACTGAGTTGTGTCTATATATCCTACATACTGGCCTGCTTGTAGCTCTGTTCCTTCTTCTATATTCAATTGTTCAATAGTGCCTGAGGCCTGTGAGGAGATAATCGTTTCTTCGGTTTCAAAGCTTCCCGAAGCATCAAATCTATTTTCCTTTTTACCGCAGGAAGCTAACACAAAGAGAGCTGCAACAATAATAGGTAGTGGCTTCATAATTTTCTTTTTCAGTTAGTTTCCGGTTATAGTTTTTAGTTCGTACTGCGCTTGCAGCAATTGTGTTTTATGCAGAATAAAATTTTGTTGTGCCTGGTCTTCTGCGTTCACCTGCTGGAGATAGTCATTGGCGGTGATCAGTCCATTATCTAACTGTATGAGCGCAGTATTCTTTACAGACTTTCTTAAGGAAATAATGGAGGTGTCGGTTGCCAATAGTTGTCGCCATTTATCGATTTCAGAGAGTTGTTGTTGTGTCTGAAGGGTGGTATTGAAAAGAAAGTTATCGCGGTCTGTTTCTATATTTTGCTGTTTAATATTAAGCAACGCCCTATCGCTCCTCAGTGTATATAGACCAGAAAATAGCCACGTGAGCCGAACTCCGCCAAGGTAGAATCCAGAGAATTCGTTGCTAAGCATATTGAGCGGATTAGGACTCCCTGCGCCTGCCTGAAGGAAAAGATTAACCTTTGGGATGTTTCGACTTTGTAATGCTCTTTCCTGTACACCGATACTTTCTTTCTGCGCATCAAACAGGCTAAGTTCAGGTCTTTGTATCTCTTCCGAGAGTGTTAACGGCGAAGGCTTTATTAGAACAATACTGTCTTTTGACGACAAGCTGATGAACTGCCGAAGCATAGCTTCAAACGCGTTCTTTGTCGCAGATAGTTCTATGTATTTTTGTTCGGTTTTCAATAGCTCTGCCTTTAGCTCATCTCTATTGCTGTTAATAGCGGTGCCGTTTTGAATGGCAGCATTTACTTTGTCTATGCCGTAGTGAATATCTTGTTGCATTAACCTCGTTTGCTTCAATTGTTCTCCAAGTGCGAGCAAGCCAAAGAAAAGCTGATTGATGCGACTTTTAAGTTGGTATAAGCTGGATGTTAGTTGCTCTTCCTCTATTCTGGCATTGGCTTCACCCACTTTTATCTGATTTCGTATCGATCCGCCATCGAATATGGTTTGATTTAACTCCCCCGCAAAGCGGTATTGTGCCTTACTGACAGTAGGAATGTTTATACCAGGAACATTGATGGGTATTTGGATGACGTCGGATTGATACGTTGCCTGTCCGTTGAAGCTAAGTTGCGGAAGATATCCCTTTAAGGCATTTTCGACCGTATAATCTTCACTGGCCAGAATTAGCTTTCTTTTTTGACTTAGCGGATAATTTGCTTCGGCCAATTGGTAAGCTTCCTCAATTGTAAGCGATTTTAAATTCTGCGCCTGGACGCTGCCAGATGGTATTCCGGCTGTTGCTATTGTCCAAAACAACAGAAGATACAATGATTTAAATTTCGTCTTTATCATACCTTTTAGCCATTAGATTAATCACGCTTCAACAAGGGATTATGTGCTTTTTAGAATGGCTTTTATCCAGATTGGAATCAGCTTTTTTCTTTTCAGCATCAGTTGTTTAAACTCATTATCATTGATATCTCCGATAGCAAGCAGAATAGGGCTGGCGATAAATGGGAAGATGATCATTCCCATGAGGTTCATTATCAAATGCAGGGGATGTTGTGCTACTCCTTTTCCTTCTTTTGCAGCAATAGCAAGCTGTTTCATAAGAGCCGATCCTTGCAGTGTTTTCTTTACATCCATATTCATAACCAGTTTTTGTGGATGATGACGCATTTCTGTGAGGATAAACAGAGGTAAATTCGGTTGCTCTGTTAGTAAATCGATATAGTTGGCGGCAATCGTTTCCAGCTTTTTATCAAGGCTGGTATTTTGGTCGTTCACTATTTCTTTCACCACAGCCATAAACTGATGAAGGTTTTCCATCATTATAAGGTCAAAGAGTTTCTCTTTGCTGCGGAAATAGTAATTGAGTAGGGCAAGATTGATCCCCGCTACTTCGGCTATATCACGCGTTCTTGTAGCTGCGTATCCTTTTTCAGTAAACACTTTCCGCGCCGCCGTTATAATCTTTTCTTCTGTTGATTTATCCACGTTCTTTGTTGCCATTGTTGCGTTTCTTGTACAAAGGAAGTAAATAATATTTTGATTTAACCAAACTATTTAATCAAATGATTAATGCTGTCTCGTGGCCGCTAAGAACGAAAACAGTGTTCCTCCGACTCGGTTTTATTAGGTGATGTGCTTCACGCTGTAAGTGATATCCTTCACGCTGTAAGTGATATCCTTCACGCTGTAAGTGATATCCTTCACGCCGTAAGTGATGTGCCTCACGTCGTGAGTGATGTGCCTCACGTCGTGAGTGATGTGCCTCACGTCGTGAGTGATGTGCTTCACGCTGTGAGTGATGTGCTTGATGCCGTAAGTGATGTGCTTCACGTCGTGAGTGATGTGCTTTACGCCGTAAGTGATGTGCTTCACGTCGTGAGTGATATCCTTCACGCCGTGAGTGATATCCTTCACGCCGTGAGTGATGTGCCTAATGCCGTAAGTGATGTGCTTCACGCCGTGAGTGATGTGGAAAACTAAATGGGTTAATGATTTGGAAAGCAGAGAATTAACTAGCTATCTTTGCGCTCCCAAAACGGAAGTGGTTGCGGGATAGTTCTTAAGGTGTTGGAAGGCGTTTTGAATAGAACGTTAAAGAGAGGGAAGGGTAGAGAAAATGATTTGGAAGAATGGTGGAGGCGATAGTATCTTTGCCGCCCTGTTTTAAAAGCTCTTTTAAAGGGAGAAAATGAAGTTTTGGAGCTGTAGTTAAGGGATAAAAAACTTCAAAAAAGATTTGGTTGTAAAAGAAAGCTACTTATCTTTGCAACCCGTTTAAAAAAGGAGAGAAGTTCTTAAAAAAAAGCAGTTGAGAGGATAGTGAGTAAAGGGATATTTTCCGGATTGATTTACAGTCATAAAGAAAATAAAACTTTGAAAAAGATTTGGTGGTTCAAAAAGGTTTTCTACCTTTGCACTCCCAAACGAAATAAAGCGGTTTAAAGCGCTGACAAAACGGAAGGAAAAGTTCTTAAAACACGACATTGAGCAATTGCGAAATTGAGTAATTGCATCATTAAAAAAAGCGTTCAGTTAGAGGCTGAGGTATGGTTCAAATCCATTAGCGTTACAGGAGTTCATTTAGTAATTATGCTAATTGCGTAATTGGGAGATTGAACAAGTTCTTTGAAAGAAGGGAAGCAAAAGAAAAAAGTAAACATGTAAGTACTGATGAAGTTCAGTACTGCAGGTAAGGTTAGCTACTTCGGTAGTTAAACCAAAGCGTAAAATACAAATTACGATCACGACAAGTCAATACACGAATAAATAACCAGTAGTAATATTGGAAGTTAGAATTCATCTTTTGATTAGTCAGATCAAACAATCTTTACAATGGAGAGTTTGATCCTGGCTCAGGATGAACGCTAGCGGCAGGCTTAACACATGCAAGTCGAGGGGCAGCATTGGTAGCAATACCAGATGGCGACCGGCAAACGGGTGCGGAACACGTACGCAATTTACCTCGTTCTGGGAGATAGCCCGGAGAAATCCGGATTAATATCCCATAGTATAATTGAGTGGCATCACTTAGTTATTAAAGTTCAGACGGAATGAGATGAGCGTGCGTCCCATTAGCTAGTTGGTGTGGTAACGGCGCACCAAGGCGACGATGGGTAGCTGATGTGAGAGCATGATCAGCCACACGGGCACTGAGACACGGGCCCGACTCCTACGGGAGGCAGCAGTGAGGAATATTGGGCAATGGACGCAAGTCTGACCCAGCCATGCCGCGTGAAGGATGAAGGCGTTCTGCGTTGTAAACTTCTTTTATAAGGGAAGAAACCTGGATTTTCTAATTCAGCCGACGGTACCTTATGAATAAGCACCGGCTAACTCCGTGCCAGCAGCCGCGGTAATACGGAGGGTGCAAGCGTTATCCGGATTCACTGGGTTTAAAGGGTGTGTAGGCGGATTGTTAAGTCAGTGGTGAAATCTCTGGCTCAACCCGGAAACTGCCGTTGATACTATCAGTCTTGAATTCTGTTGAGGTGGGCGGAATACATCATGTAGCGGTGAAATGCTTAGATATGATGTAGAACACCGATTGCGAAGGCAGCTCACTAAGCAGCGATTGACGCTGAGGCACGAAAGCGTGGGGATCAAACAGGATTAGATACCCTGGTAGTCCACGCCCTAAACGATGATTACTCGACATACGCGATACACAGTGTGTGTCTGAGCGAAAGCATTAAGTAATCCACCTGGGAAGTACGACCGCAAGGTTGAAACTCAAAGGAATTGACGGGGGTCCGCACAAGCGGTGGAGCATGTGGTTTAATTCGATGATACGCGAGGAACCTTACCTGGGCTAGAA
>DATJDP010000007.1:0-10809 GCA_035497355.1 Flavipsychrobacter sp. | reverse complement strand
AAAGGAAACTCCTACCGTTCCAAACCGGAAATTAGGCGCAGCGTTGTTATAATCAGCTTTGGAAAATTGAACGATTAAGTTTTGCGGCATATCGCCGGGCAGAGGCAGCATAGAGTAAGGATAGGGTTGCGGCAGCGAAATATGCCACCAGTCTATCGGCTACAATATTACAGGCAGTGTATAAACGCTGTCATAAAAGACCGTAGTCAATAAAGAATCCTGTGTCAGAAACTGGGATGTGCTGTAGCTATAGGGATAGGTTTTCATCGTAGTGATGCCCATCTTGATCTTTAGTCCGTTGAGCTGCGAATACACAGGTGTAGTGGTCCAGGTTTTAATGTACACATCAGTAATAAATCCCTGCGACGGCATGGCAGGGAAGTCATTTTTATAATAAATATTCTCCCAAACGTTTTCCTGGAAATCGAAGGGGTAATAACAGTATCCAATCAAGAGATTGGTGGTGTCAAAAACGTATTGAGGGAATCCCTGGGCTTTAGTTTGTAATGAGGCAACGGTTAGTAGCGTAGCGACTAATATGTGTTTCATACATGTGGAGCTATTGGTTTTGTAAAGGAGCATGTCTTTTACACTTTTGGCGATGGAATGCCTTTATATTCATAAGTTTATTCTTTCATAAACCGCGCTGTGCTTTCTCCTATGGTCAGTAAATACATACCGGCGGGCAGTTGATGTACGTTTATTCCGTCCTTTGAAATTGAATCGCCTTTTAGCATTAGTTTGCCGGTAATGTCATATATCGCATAAGCTCCGGTTAACCGACTGCTTACGAATAGTCGTTGCTGCGCCGGATTTGGAAATACAGAAATTTGGGTGATCCTATCCGGATAATTGACAGATGTGGCATAACCGTTGAAGCCGATGTACATAACTGCAATAACTATTCGGGGTATCGAATATTGATTATTGGTATTGTCTTTTGTTACCAATATGCCCCTTTTTTTTGTAGTATCATTAAAATATGTCCCTACAGATCCAAACCGAAAATTAGGTGCAGCGTTATTGTAGTCAGCTTTGGAAAATTGAACGATTAAGTTTTGCGGCACATCGCCGGGCAGAGGCAGCATAGAGTAAGGATAGGGTTGTGGTAGTGAAAGATGCCACCAGTCTCCCGGCTGCAATAAGACAGGCAGGGTATAAACGCTGTCATAAAACACCGTAGTCAATAAAGAATCCTGTGTCAGAAACTGGGATGTACTGTAGCTATAGGGATAGGTTTTCATGTTAGTGATGCCCATCTTGATCTTTAGTCCGTTGAGCTGCGAATACACAGGTGTAGTGGTCCAGGTTTTAATGTACACATCGGTAATAAATCCCTGCGCAGGCATGGCTGGGAAGTCATTTTTATAATAAATATTCTCCCAAACGTTTTCCTGAAAATCAAAGGGGTTAAAAGAATATCCAATTGATAGATTAGTGGTGTCAAAAACGTATTGAGGTGTTCCCTGGGCGTTAGTTTGTAATGAGGCTACGGTTAGTAGTATGGCGATTAATAGATGTTTCATAGATATGGACTTATTGCTTTGTAAATGAATACGTTTTGAAGCCAGTCTTTAACAGGTAAACGCCTGATGATAAGGAATGAATATCAATGCTATGTTTACCGGTTATCGTGCCTTGCATTACTTCTGTTCCGCTTAAGCTGTATATGCTATAATGCCCTTCAATATTGTGCAGATGTCAGAATGTGTCGGCGCGACAAAAACCTGCGCGTTTATCGGCTGTATTCCAGATGCTACGAACAATAGGGCACAATTAACTAATAGTGTTGCAGGCTTCTTTTGCATGTTCAGGTTTTTTTGGTTAAACAAATAAAATGTCATTAAAATACTAATGTAACATAAAAAGCAATAGCTAAGAAATGAGAAGCCGAGAGCAGAAGCCTATGTTAAATCAATTAACTTCCTTGTGCGGCGGCAGTAGTATCGCTATTGGGAACAGGATTTGAATTTCCTGAAACGGGAGGTTTCGGGCGATGTAATAGCTCGTAAAGATTATCGAAAGTCTTACGATAGGAGATACCGATACCTCCCCTCCAGATATTCCTATCTACAAGTACGTCGTAATTGCTGGTGCGGAAAACGGTGGCACGCACCCTTCCATCTTCTGTTAGCAGGTATTGCACTCTGAAGTCTCCGGTCAGGTTACTGGTGCTGGAGTTAGATGAAGTAGGTCGTCCCCAGTCGTAAGCGCTTCCCAATTCTACCATCAGTCTGTCGTTGAGCAGATTTTTTCGCACGTTGAAGGAAACCTCATTCCTGTTAAGGGCGCCTCCATAAATGGTTGGGTCACTAAGGTTGTAGTTCTTGTATTTAAGCTCCACCGAAAGGTTTGGGTCCCCAAGAAGCTTGTTGACGATATTGGTAAGCTGAGAGGATGCCGTGGTAGAAAGGATCTCGCTAATGTTATTGATGGCTCCCGTTGTGGCCGTTGAGCTACCAATACCTTCCGGAGGAATAAAGGTATTTACGAGCAGCAAAGACGCTACCTGGTCGAATAGTTCCCTATCGTTCTGATTGATCTGTTTCAGCTTCTGGTAGGCAAGTGAGCCTTCGGAGCGGTTCTCCGGTACATCGAGATTAAAAGTAAGTTTTGGTTCATTCAGCGAACCCGTCATATGCAGCAGCACATTGATCTTCTGGCTGGCCTTTGCGTCGCGCTCTTCACTGGTGTTGCTTATAAAATCCTTTTCTTTCTCATTAAGCAGGTCTATAAGCCTTGCCCTTGTTGTGTAGACGGCGTTAATATCAAGGTTTGTTGAAGACAGAGCGCCATTGAAACCTATTTTACTGCCCGAGTTGATAACGAAGTTCCTGCGAAATGCCAGTTGTCTTAAAGTGAATGTGTAATCTCCTTCCTCAATCTCATAATTGCCATACATTTTAATATCGGCGTCTGATGGTACATTCAGTTGAATGGTGCCATACCCCTTCGCATTGATCACATCCCCTGTAGATGGGTCCAGCACCAGCGTCATTTCAGCAAGCGGATTCATTTTACCGATGATGGTAAGTGAGAATTTATTCCTGCCTTTGGTAGTCACTACCTGATCCTGTCCATAGGTTTTAAAGCTTACATATGAGTAGCTTCCTACATCTGCTGTTGTCTTTACCGGAATGAAAATATGAGATTTTGCAGCGGGAGATGCTGTGATGCTCATGCGGATGTCGTCAAAAGGACCGGATATAGTCATAGATTCCACTTCTGCCACCAGGTTGCCGTAAAAGCTGTTGTTTTCGTATTCCTTCAGATTCAATGCTTCGAATTCCGGCGACTGAAGCGTAACTCGGCTAAATCTCATATTCCGGAACCGATCGTGGGCAATGCCACCGGTAAGGGTAGCGGTACGGTTAGCAACATCATAGATGGTCACCTTTCCAAAATCGATGGAGTTGTTATCCACCTTTAATTCGGCATGAGGTATCCGGTAGTAAGTGCCAATGATATCAATTTTAGTTGCAGCATCGTTTACCGTAACGGTTCCCGCTATATCAGGTTTTGCAGCAGAGCCGTTGATATTGATATTCCCGTTCAGTGTGCCACTCATATTGCTTAGAAAGCCCGTTACAAGCGGCGATATCCAGCTAAGTGGCGACTGATTAAACTGCACATATCCATCCAGCAATTGCCGGTTGGTACTGTCGAACGATACGCTTCCTGCTGCCCGTATTGAAGCATTGCCGCGATAGATGCCGCTTTGCGGATCGAGCGACACGATTTTCTTCTTAGCATTATAGTTGCCTATAAGGTTAATTGTTCCAAGCGTGTCTTGTCCCAGCTTTACGTTTGTGGCCTGTAGGTTTCCGTCTACCATCATTCCGGTGAACAGGTTTGCAAAATTCACAGATCCGTTAATACGTCCATCCGGTTGGTAAGGTGCAAGTCCTGCAATGCCGCCCAGCATGGCGACGTCAAGGTCTTTAACGGTCACTGCCAGCAACTGATTTGTAGATTCCTCAGAGGTATTAACCGTTATATTTTGCAGCCCGGAACTGAACTTCAGGTTCTTAATAAACAGGTAATCTTTACTGAAAACGAACTGATTGCCATCAGGGATTTCCCACCTGTTCTTATTGAGGTAGAATTCTGAGGGAAGAAGGTTGAGGTATAGAGAGTCTCCGCTGGCAACGGCACGTCCGTTGATGGTAAGGGTGCCAATCGCGTCAGGAGATTTAGTAGCTATGACAAAGTTCATGGAATCACTGCCCAGCTGCGTGTTTACCGACATAGATGCTGAAAGCAGGCCTTTGTTGAGATCAAGATTGGCGATGTCCGCGTCTACTGAAAGCAGATTGAAGTTTCCGGTTGCGTTGATCTTTACTTTATTAAGAGCAATTCCCTTAAAGTAGCCATAGGGAATGTCTGCGGTTAGTGTCAGTTGTTGTTGTGCTGTATTAAGTGCCCCGCTTACCGTTGCATCGTTGAAGCCTTTCACAGACGGCAGTAATACGGCAAGAAGACTATCAATATTCCTGGTTGAAAAGCTGAAGCTCAGATTTTGGTCTGGTGCATAGCGAACGGGTGCCTGAATATAATTCGGCAAATAGCCGGAAATGTAAAACTGAACAGAACGGGGCAGGGTGGACAATTGATAGTCGCCCTTAATATGGGCAGTAATGTCATTGCTTTCCAGTATGAGCGATTTCTTCCCATCTACAAATGCGGAGCTGGCGTAAACCGAATCCACATCAAGCCGGTGGTTGTTTCGAACAAGGTTAATATTGTAAAGCTTGGCGTAGCCCTGGAAGTTATCAATGTTATTGCCGGTGAAATCGAGATCAAAGTCTGCCGTGGCCAGTATTGAATCCTTTGTAAGGTTGAGCGCGTTTAAGTTGCTTTGAAGCAGGTTCGCCTTGGCGTTAATATTCATTTCCGCACCACTGAAATCCGCACTACCATAGAAAGCAAGGGCAAGATTCGGGTCATCTACCAGTGCCTTTCCGTCAAATTTTTTCTTTGCTAAAGTTCCTTCTGCTGATATGTTTTTGTATCGGTATCCTTTTACGTCAAGGTAATTGATAAAGCCGTCAATTTTTACAGATGCATTCTGGGGATCGAATGCTGCGCCGCTTACATTCGCCTTAAAAGAGATATCGCCAAATAATGGCTGCCGAAGCAACGTACCCAGGGCAAAGTGTTCAGTGGATACCGCACCTGAGTAAACAGCGACCTTGCTGTTAAGGTTAGGAATATAGAGCTTAATATCTGATTGAATGGATCCCAGGTTGGTAGTAAGTGTGCCGTTGGCAGCAAAGTTTTCGATATAGCCGGCAAAGTTCCCCTGATAATAGGCATAATTGATCTTTTCAACCGCTATGCTGGGGTTATTGCGCAATTCCGGAGCATACTTGAGAATAAAGTTGCTTGTGGTGAATACGGCACCATTCTGAAAATTGATAAAGGTGGTATTGATGTCCGGGAGTCCCTGCATTTTTAAATCTCCTTTCACGTAGGTGCTTCCGTCGGTCACATACAGGTTTTCCCCCTGAAGATTGTCTACTGTTCCTGCCACATTTCCCGAGATGTGCAGCACTTCAGGGTATTTACGAAGAACAGGAGCGAAATAGGCGACATCCCGTGAGTCAACAACCGAATTGCTGATGTCACCTACCATTTTCACCTTATGGATATAATCAGTAAAGTCGGGGAAGCGGTCATAGTGCATCGCGTAGTAGTGCTGTAGCTTGCTATTGTTGGTTTCGAGGTAAAGGTTTTTACAAATAGAGGCAATCGGCGATACACTCGCATCTGCAGTAAACTTTTTGACCACTAAGCCGCAACGTTCCTTTGCGGTAAGATTCTCAATCGCGCCGCGGATCGTATCCTTTACTATTTTCAGGTTGTTCACGTCAATATTGATATCACTGACTCCAATATGTGATGGATCAAATTCATTGATGGCAGGAGGTCTGTCGGAAGAATTGAGCGCAAATGCGCTTCGATGAAGGTTGATCTTCCTCACAGAAACTAACCAATTTCCTTTGTTGAAAGCCGTGGTATCAATTTGCAGAACCTTCTTTTTTACTGTAGAAGGCCTGCCGCCTTTATAATCCCTGACCGAAACAAGGGCCTGCTCTACAAGTATGGACCTGATGTCGATCTTTCTTTTCTTAATATCAATTGCGTCTGCGTTTACCTGCAGGTTTCCAATGTTTATATCAAGATCGCTGCCTGCCCAGGCATCATCCATATGGAATCTTGCTCTTTGTACATCCAGCTTTTTAAGGTCCAGCTCCAGTTCATTTTGCTTTTTTGTGCTGTCCTTTTTGCCGGTGTCGAATGCATCGATAACGAATTGATAATTCCAGTCGCCAGACTTTGCAGTGCGGTATAAATGGCCGTAAGCGTCATAAAGACCGATGTAATGGATCACTGGCTTATCCTTTCTTAATATGAACCAGTCTGTAATTCTTGCCTCAGCCCTTCCTGCATACAAAAGCGTATCACCTGCATGATCTTCAATATAAAGGCCCTCTATCAGTAAATGATTAAGAAAGTCTATACGAACATTTTTCAGCGCAACCTTTGTTTTCAGCCTTTCCGCTAAAACCTCAGCTGTCTTCCGGGCAACAAAATTTTGTATCGGTGTCAGGTTCACCAATATCACTAGCAATAGCACTAGTCCCAGAATAACGAGGGCAAAATTTCTAAGTATTTTAAGGAGCCGAGCCAGATATCCGTTTGTGATCGTCAACTACAAAAATAATTCCTGATTATCATTTATTATGGAAGGATTTGTTAAGGGATGAAATAGCGACAGTTCCTTCGTAAACTGAATTTCAAGAGGAATGTACGTCTTTAATGTATTCTTTCTTTCATTATTCTTTGCGTATCCGTAGACTTTTTTAGTCATATTAGTATCCAGAATCCTGTTCTTACCACCGTGAGTGACATCACTCACGTCGTAAGGCACATCACTCACGTCGTAAGGCACATCACCCACGTCGTAAGGCACATCACTCACGTCGTAAGGCATATCACTCACGTCGTAAGGCACATCACTCACAGCGTGAAGCACATCAGTCACGACGCGAAGCACATCACTCACAGCGTAAGGCACATCACTTACGTCGTAAGACACATCGCTCACGTCGTAGGACCCATCGCTCACGTCGTAGGACCCATCACTCACGTCGTAGGACCCATCAATTATGTCGTACAACACATCACCGACGTCATGAATCACATGCTCAAGCCATTAGTCATACAGGGCAACTTCTTTAAGAAGCGCTTCCTCTTTTACTGTTTCTTTTCCAAAACGGATAGACAGATTAACCGAAAGGGTATTATTTTCGGCAAAGCATTTGCCAAATAATCTTAAGCACAAAATCTTTCCGATGAAAATACCTTCTCTTTGCACCTCATTTTTGTTGCTACTCTCTATGTCTGCACAGGCACAAATACAAGGCGCATTTACAGGGAAATACCCTGACACCCGGAAATCAGATCAAAAGGACGTCTTTTTCGGTACCACCGTTGCAGACCCTTACCGCTGGCTGGAAGACGATATGTCGGAAGAAACAAAGGATTGGGTAAAGAGAGAAAATACCGTGACGGATGCTTACCTGGCTCAAATACCTTTTAGGAATGATATAAAAAAGCGTTTAACAGAATTGTGGAATTACGAAAAGTATTCTGCCCCCTTTAAGGAGGGCGACTATACTTACTTCTTCAAAAACGATGGTCTGCAAAACCAATCTGTCCTCTATCGTCAGAAGAAGGATGGAAAGCCGGAAGTGTTCCTCGATCCAAATAAGTTCTCGCAGGATGGCACTACTTCTCTTGCCGGAATCGACTTTACGAAGGACGGTTCGCTCTGCGCTTACCAGATATCTGAAGGTGGCAGCGACTGGAGGAAAGTCATCATCCTGAATAACCAGACAAAGAAGCAAATAGACGATACGTTGATGGACGTAAAGTTTAGCGGTGTATCGTGGAAGGGGAATGACGGATTTTATTATAGCAGCTATGACAAGCCGACAGAGGGAAGTGCCCTTTCCGGTAAAACACAGATACATAAACTATACTATCACAAACTGCACACGCCGCAGAGTGAAGACGCATTGATCTTCGGAGGAGAGGAAACACCACGCCGGTATATTGGCGGAGTGGTTACTGAAGATCAAAACTTTCTTGTCATCACTGCTGCCAATGCCACTTATGGCAATGAGCTATATATTCAGAACCTAACTATGAACCGGGCACCTATTGTTCCAGTGGTTACCGGGTTTGAAAACGAACAGGACGTTGTCTATTCCTCAGACGGGAAACTATTTATTATTACCAATCGTGATGCCCCGAACAGAAAGCTTGTAGTTGTAGACGCGTCAAATCCTGCACCTGAAAACTGGAAGGACCTTATTCCGGAAACGGAATTTCCTCTTACTGTCACTACTGGCGGCAATAAATTGTTTGCACAATACTTGAAAGACGCGGTTTCTGAAGTAGCGCAATATGGTCTTAACGGTAAGAAAGAAAGGACGATAATCTTGCCAGGCTTAGGAACTGCCGGCGGTTTTAGCGGCAAACATGACGAAAAAGAGGTCTATTATTCTTTCACTTCTTACGTTTACCCGACCACTATTTTCAAATACGATATCAATACGAGCGTTTCCTCTATCTATAAGAAGCCTGCAATAAAGTTTAACCCTGACCAGTACGAGAGTAAACAGATCTTTTATACCTCAAAAGACGGCACCAGGGTACCAATGATCATCACCTACAAAAAGGGAATGGATCTGAACGGCAAAAATCCGCTCATGCTTTATGGCTATGGTGGGTTCAATATCAGTCTTAGCCCTTCTTTTAGCGTCAGCAACCTGGTATTTATAGAAAACGGTGGCATTTACGCTGTGGCGAATATTCGTGGTGGTGGTGAGTATGGCGATAAATGGCACAATGCAGGCACTAAGCTGCAAAAACAAAATGTATTCGACGATTTTATTGCAGCTGCGGAGTTCCTGATCAAAGAAAAATACACCTCAAAAGATTATCTGGCCATTTCCGGCGGGTCGAATGGTGGCTTGTTAGTGGGCGCTTGCATTACCCAGCGCCCAGACCTCTATCGTGTCGCCTTCCCTGCTGTGGGAGTGATGGATATGCTGCGCTATCATAAGTTCACGGCAGGTGCCGGATGGGCTTACGACTATGGCACTGCAGACGATAGTAAGGAAATGTTTGAGTACCTCTACAAGTATTCGCCGGTGCATAATGTGAGAAGCAACTGCTATCCGGCTACCTTGGTTACTACCGCCGACCATGATGACAGAGTAGTGCCGGCACACTCGTTTAAATTTGCTGCCGCATTGCAAGCCGCACAATCTTGTCACCGTCCGGTGTTAATCAGTATTGAGACAAAAGCCGGACATGGCGCAGGAAAGCCTACCTCTATGATTATGCAGGAGCAGGCGGACAAATGGGCTTTTCTACTGTATAATATGGGTCTTGGTTACCATTTTAAAAAGTAGACACATTTGGTCTTATTCCCGGTACCAATTCTTAAGCAGCGCCTGATTTTCATCGAAGTGATATTTTAAGAAGCGGTACGAGATGCCGAAGGAGTAGATGGTATAGCCGTCGTTTTTCTTTGAATAAACGGAATATTTATAGCCGTCAAGGTTGTCGGTAAAGGTGAACCTGTATCCGACTTCTAAAAAGGCAGAGAACGTTTTTGAGATATCATAACGTACACCTATGCCAACCGGGACAACGAACGTCATCTTGTCCGGATGATTGACTGAATCCTCCGGTATTTTTTCTACAGCGTCCTTGCCAAAATACACCCTGTCCAGTTTACTCCAGTTGCGGGAGGCATCGATGAATGCAAATCCTGCGCCTGCGAAGCCGTAGAGACTCCATCTGTCATAACGGCCATCGGGGCGGGAGTAAGACTTGAACTTCTCTTTTCCCAGTATGTCTGCTTCTACAACCATCGAAACTTCCGATAGCGGCGATGAGAATTCATATGAGCGCTTCTGCCGCCATTCGTCGCTAAACTGAGCATCATTTCCTTTCAGACTTCCGCGGTAAAAATTGGCACGTACCGATACCGTTTTGGTCACATAATACTTTGCCGAAAGTCCAAAGCCAGTTTTTATATCCTTCGCGCAGCCGAATTGCGAACGCGACAGGTCGCCATAGTAAAGGAACCCGTCGCCACTTGCCGAAATCTCAACAACGGGACGCTGAGCGAAGGACGTGGAACCGGTAAATAAAGATATCAATACCAAAATAATGTGATAGGGCACTATGCTCTTCATACATTGATTTTTTTTGCAAAGGAATCGTGGCTACTATAGCCAAACAATTAGGGGATAGTGAATAACATCTTTTTAATAAAGTACACCGTTATCTGTTGCTAATGGCATGAACTTTCATCGTGGGGAACACAGCAATATGCAAGTTTATGCGCATCAATCCCTTTTATTTTGTTGGAAGGAATATGTATTTGCAGTGTAGAAATTCACCGCCAAAAATCCTGGAAAACGCTGATTAATCCCTTTTTTCCGGGTGGTATGTTTTTTTGGCCTCATTGCGCAGTAATTCGCAAACCATCAAAAAACTTAATTATGCCAAACAGAGATTATGAAAGCATGACAAAAGAGGAGCTTTATGAAATTGCCAGCAGGAAGAACATTGCCCGCAAGTCTGAGCTGAGCAAGGAAGAGCTTGTCAAGGCATTAAGGAATGAAGAAAGTGGCTCGCGGTCGGGACAGTCCCAGTCGCACGGTCATCGTTCTAACGATCAAAATGACAAAAACAGCAAACGGTCGGGTAGAAACGATTAGT
>DATJDP010000006.1:0-24031 GCA_035497355.1 Flavipsychrobacter sp. | reverse complement strand
CTGTTTGCAGCGGTACAGCTTGGGTTTGTAAGCGCAAAGGTTGGGGTAATGACGTTTACAGGAGGTACGGTTACGGTTCCTGTTCTTACGCAGCCATTAGCATCAGTAATATGGAAAGAGTAATTACCAGGAGCGAGACCTGTAGCAGAAGTACCTGTTTGTGCTGGCGAGGTATTCCAGATAACAGTGTATGGAGCAACTCCGCCACTGATAGTCAGACTTGCAGAACCTGTAGCAGCACTACAAGAGCTGGGAGTGGCAGACTGGGTAACGGTGATTGGTGTGCTTGTTGATACATAAATGTAGGACGTGCCGGTACAACCATTTGCATCTGTAACAGTTACGGAGTAGCCTCCGGAGGCAACATTGCTTTGTGACTGACCAGAGCCGCCATTGCTCCACGAGTAGCTATATGGAGGCGTACCGCCTGATCCGAAAGCAATCATAGAGCCATTGGTTTGTATACATGTTGCTGAAGTGGTAGTAGCGTTCGGCTGAATAACAGGACTCTGAGATACGAAAGCGTAGCCTGGAACATGACAGCCGTTGGCATCTGTAACAGTAACAGTGTAACTGCCTTTTGTAAGGTTATTAATAGAAGAAGTGGTAGCTCCGTTTGACCATAAATAGCTGTAAGGAGCTGTGCCGCCACCAGTGATGCTGTTGACTGTTGCAGAGCCGTTTGTACAACTTGCTGTAGTACTAGCTACATTTATACTGAAAGCAGGATTTGCATACATGTAAACAGAGTCGTTGTAAAAGCTGCAACCATTCGCATCAGTAACGATCAGCTTATAACCATTCTCTGGCAGACTAGCCGGATTGCTTGTGCTAACTAAAGTCGAACTCCCGAGGTCTATCCATTGATAACTGTAAGGCGGCACCCCACCGGTTATAGTTGCAGTAGCCGTTCCCAAAGCAGGGCAAGTAGCCGGCACCGTTGCTACGGCAATGGTAAAGGGTGGTGCTGAGAATGAGCCGGCTGCAGTAACATTGTTAGCTCCGGTAGCAATAAGCCAGATGGCGTCACCTGAGTAGTTATTCAATACATCGGAAGTAATGTTGGTAGTGTGAACAATGGAAGGCTGCATGCCTACATACCATGTCACATTGATTGGGGTCGTTAACCCTGTGAAGTTGGCCGTGACAATGCCGTTATTATTGCACGGCGCCTGAGTCAGAGTAAAGGCGACGTTGTTCTGTGCCTTTACCGCATACGCAACAAAGAGTAGTAGTACGAAAGATAAAAAACGTTTCATAAGATGTGCTTTGGATATAAGACGTCACATCTGCTATTTCTGTTAGGATTATATTAAAAAAGGAGGATTAGCCCTGTCTGCCTAAATAATACTATAGTGAAGCCTTTAGCATTAAAGTGCAAAACAATTTATTCCGCCAAGTGAACGATTTCGCCCTTTTCTAGACAGGGGATTTCTTAGAAAATGCGATTAGGAGATGTATTAAGACTCAGAGCTTTCTGTAACAAAGGCTTCTTTTACCTTGAATGTGAAATTGCGCTGGGAAATGTAACTAAAGACAGCGACGATGGCAGTGGTAAGCGCCTTTGATGGTGTTGGAAAGAAATGAAAATATTCAACGAACAGCTTGAGGAAAACATAATTGAGCAGGACGCACATACAGACAAGCAGTGCATAACGAAATAGCTGAATCCGCCCTTTCAGGTTTGACTGAGTGAATACAACATACTTTGAAAGTGCAAAACCGAGGGGGAAACTGATACTGAACGATATCATAAACGCCGCGATATGCGGGGCAATGGTAATACCTGCCACATGAACAGGCGTTTTATGCAATACGAAATTGTAGCTAATGAAATAGATAAGAATATCAAGTACAGTGTTTGAACCACCACAGGCAAGGTACCGAAAGGTCTGCTGATCTATCCAACGAGCAAAGGGCTGATGGAAAAAATCAATAACATTGAGGATGATGTTTCTTGCTGATAATAACACTTATGACATTTAAGCGGGTGCAAAAATAAGGTATAGAACTTAAACCGTTATTCGTATCCGATTAATACCCTTACCAAAGCAATTAAAATTTGAATTTATCTAATCGCTTAAAGAAATCCCTTTCTTTTTCTCCACAAAGTCTTAATAAATCACCCAACTCATCAAAAGACACAATATCCGTTTGCCGTGCTTTCATCTGTCGGGCGGCGTGATAGGCGAAGTTGCGCCATTCGTCACCGATCTGTGTCAGGCCTGCAGACATCTCTTTAAGATCATCTCGTTTTAGCATTTCGCCTGCTTCTTGCAAAAACGCTGCATACAGATAACGGAAACCGGCTCCTCCTGTTCCTATTTCTTCCTGCATGCGGATGATATTGCCGAGATATAGGGAAGCCTTCCTGGGTGTCAGTTTCTTAGGGTATTCTTTGATTTTGTTAGCCAGTAAAAAGATTGCTTTATTGCCGAACCAGGGCAGTGGTGGAGAAAGCATAAAGAAGCAGGTTTGCTTGATACCCTGCTGAATCGCTTTGAGGTAATCAATCTGCTTTGGGACGTCGGTAATAAAGTACATAAAGCCCCGAGGTTCAGGAGTACCTTTTGCAAAACGCGCCTTTGCAAGATCCTGGCGTGCAATCCTTGCTACCTCTTCCAATACGGGGTCACTTACAAGGTATTCATTGCCCTCCTTGCCGTAAATGATTAGATTATGAGCATTAAAATGAAAGCGAAAAGCCTCAGGCAGATAAGGCAGATAATAAACACTGCTCAACATCCCGGTTGGCCTTCCTGCAGCTAATGCATCATCGAGTGCCAGCATTGCTTTTTCCGGCGTACGAAACTTTTCAGTATGCATTGTTACACCAAGCCGCTGACTTACCCGTTTGAAGATGGCACCAGGCCATGTACGAAAGGTGGAACCAGGTACACCACTTATCTTCACAAATGGAAGATGGGCAAAGAAAATCCCTGCGCCTATACCAAATGCCATTGGCTCGCTAAGATCAATACCCTGGTGCTTTAACAGATTGGCCGTAACACCACTCTCGCAATGTGCATGCTGATGGTGGGAAAAATTGATTACACTCACGAATGATTCTTAATTTTTTCCGAAGTTGATTAGTTCCTGCACAGTAATGCCGAAAACGTCTGCATATTTTTGAAGCATAGCTTGATTCAGTTTCCGGAACACCGAAGGTTTAAGATGCCGCCTTACCTGCCATTGCCATTTTCCAACATATTGAGCAAGAAGCGGCACATCCATTAGCTTTTTCATCATAAACCAGGCAATAGGACTTAGCTTTCCTTCCTTTATTTTCAGTTCTGTCTCAGCGAGTTCTTCTTCGATTACATCCCACGCCTGCCTGGTAGCGATGTTTTCCGCTTCCCAGCCGGATGAGCCAACGCCGGTGTATTTCCCGTCCTTATCCACTGCATAAACCAGCTTCTTCAGTTTGTCCCTATCCTTGTACTCAAGTGAGTCCTGCGGCACTTCGTTTACATCCATAGTGTGGCAAATTGCAATTTGTAAAGGTACCTAAAACCAGTGGTCGAAAGCTAATAACAAAAAATGGGAACCATTTCGCAATAGCTCCCATTCCTATTTAAAAGAAAAAACTTATGAATCGATTTTCACCTGGTCATTCAGGTCAGTATCAACAAGTACGCGGCCACAATGTTCGCATACGATAATTTTCTTGTGTTGACGAATTTCTGACTGACGCTGAGGAGGAATGATGTTGAAACATCCACCGCAGGAATCACGGACGATCGATACAACCGCCAGTCCGTTCTTGTAGCTTCTGCGGATACGTTCGTAAGCGGAAAGCAGACGCACGTCTACCTTTTCTTTGGCTGTCTCAGATTTGGCCGCCAGTTGCTTTTCCTCTTTTTCCGTTTCTGCAATGATTTTTTCGAGTTCAGATTTTTTAACCTTAAGTGCTTCCTCCAGGCTGTTAATCTTTTCCTCTGTTTTCGTACGCTGTACTGTGCGATCTTTCAATTCAATGTTTGCATCCTTGATGTGCTTTTCATTCAGCTTCACCTCAAGTTCCTGCATTTCCATTTCCTTGTTAATCGCTTCGAACTCGCGATTATTCTTCACATTGTCCTGTTGCTTTTCGTATTTATTGATCAGCCCCTGAGCTTCCTTCTTCGCATCTGTTTTGGTATCAATAAATTTATTGATACTATCAATTTCTGCGTCAATGTTATTAATACGTGTTTGCAGACCTTCGATTTCATCCTCCAGGTCTTTCACCTCCATCGGAAGCTCTCCTTTCAATGTCTGAATTTCATCGATCTTGGAGTCTATCTTCTGCAAACTGAGGACAGCGATTAGCTTTTCTTCAACCGAAAAGTCTTTTACAGTAGCCATATCAGCAAAAATATTTTACGGGATTCGTGGATAAATTTGATAAAAGAATGGCAAAATTAGGAAATTTTTTCTTAAGAATGTCTTTCAATAATTCTACAGTGAATTGTTCGCTCTCATAATGACCGATATCTGCTATCACAATCCTGCCGTCTGCATCGAAGAATTGATGATATTTAAAGTCGCCGGTAATGAAAACGTCTGCCTTCGCACGCATAGCTCCTCTCAATAAAAAGCTTCCCGACCCGCCGCAAACGGCCACCCGCTCTATCATCTTACCTGTAAGCGCCGTATGACGGATACAATCCGTTTTCATACTTTGCTTTAGAAAAGAAAGAAATGCCTTTTCCTCAAGTGGCTCTTCCAGCGTTCCGACAAGCCCTGCACCTATTTCCTGATTTGCATTTTGCAGCGCAATGAATTCATAAGCAACCTCTTCATATGGATGGCTTTCAAATAAAGCTTTCAAGACCTGAGTTGCTTTGTGTTTTTGTACCAGCACTTCTATTTTCACCTCGTCCACCCACTCTCTTTCCCCGCCAGCTTCTCCTATGGTTGGATTGGCGCCGGCTTCCGGCCTGAATGTTCCGGTTCCATTAGTACTGAAACTGCACTCTGTGTATTGGCCTATCTCTCCTGCACCGGCATCGAACAGTGCAGCTCGCACTTTGTCTGCAGCATTTTGTGGTACAAAGGTGTAGAGCTTGCTAAGTGTGTCTGAACGCATGGAGAGAATAGCCGCATTCTTAATTCCTAGCTTTTCAGCAATTTTCGCATTCACACCTGCTCGCATATTATCGAGATTGGTATGAGCGGCATAGATGGCGATATCGCCTTTTATTGCCTGGTGTACTATGCGCTCCACGTAGTTATTACCAGTGATGCTCTTCAATCCGGAAAAAAGAAGCGGATGATGGGCGACAATCATATTGCAACCACGCTCCTTTGCCTCTGCCAACACTGCCTCTGTCACATCCAGAGCTACTAAAGCGCCTGTAACTTCCATTCCGGCATCTCCGATCTGAAGACCGCTGTTATCATAGCTTTCCTGGTAATGAAGAGGTGCAAAGTCCTCAAGAACGTAAATAATTTCTTTTACCGTCATCATTAGTCTCTACAACTTGCATATTTTAGTTCCAAAATTAAATGATTAAAGAAAACTGATTTAACAAATATTTGAAAAGAACTTCGATTAATATTGCGGTCCAATCGCATGTCGCGAGTTCTGACACATATCGTAACCGCTTTTTGCATGTTTTTCACACTTTACTTGTTTGTGAATACTGCACACGATCAATCAATTGACCCGAATGGCATTGATGTGGAGCTTGGAAGCACCTCAATTAAAAGCGAAAAACAGGACGGCAACTTTTCTCACCTTCATAAAAAGGGACAGGCGATTGAACGCCATAAGGGACACAAAAAACTGCACATTGCAAAACATGTTAGCTTTGAGGTGACACTGGTCACAAAACCATTAGAAGAAACGCCATTTATGGATGCAACTTGTATCCATACCCCGTCTGCCCAGGACGATTATCACTATCTCTTCTATCGGGAAATAAATCCACCTCCTCCCGAAAACTGCTAATCAGCATTCCGACTCCTTTCAGGGGTCTTATAACGTCTTCCTCATAAAATCTAAACAGACTACACAAGTATGAGTTTTCACATGCTTGCAAAATGTATAGGCGCCTTCTGCTGCCTCTACCTTTTGCCTATTGGCGTAGCTGAAGCACAAGATGCCGAAGCTCCCGCAGATACTTTACGCCTCGATCTTAAACAAACAGAAAAACTTTTCCTCAACAGAAATTTAAGCCTCGTAGCGAACCACTACCATCTTGTATCGGACCAGGCCCTGATTGAACAAGCGAAACTTTGGGACAATCCGCAACTATCTGTTGATCAAAATCTGTATACTAACAACCGGTTCTTTGAACACAGCACAAATTCCGATGGGAGCTACAATGGACAGTATTACATCCAACTACAACAGCTGATAAAAACAGCAGGGAAACGCGGTAAGGAAATCAGGTTGTCTCAGACTAATGCAGCAATATCGGAATGGCAGTTCAAAGATTTGATGCGCAATCTCAGAACGGAGTTACGTGTCGACTTTTATACTGCTGCCCAACTGGAAAGCAGCCAGAAATTATACGAAGAGCAACTCAGACAACTAGACAAGCTTTCAAAGGCTATGAACCAACAATTTCGCCTGGGGAATATAGCCTACAAAGACTTGCTACGGATACAAGCCTTGCAAATAAGTACTCAACAAGATGTAGTTGAGAACTCAAACCGTCTGACTGAACTCCAAGCGGAACTAATTTCAATATTGCAGGCTGGCCCAAATACTTTCATACAACCTATATTAACAGACACTCTCCTTACCCGAATTCCAATCTTGAGCTTTGATGACCTTTTGGCAAAGGCCAAAGAAAATAATCCTTCGTATCGTTTACAGCAATTAGAGCTGACGTACCAGCAGCAAAATCTTTCGTTGCAAAAATCTTTGGCTATTCCGGATGTTACAGTAAGTCCGAATTTCGATAAGAACAGTTCCTATGTGCCAAATTATGTTGGTCTCGGCATTTCATTACCCATTCCACTATTCAATCGCAACCAGGGAAACATTCACAGCGCGCAATGGCTGATTAAAGAGGAAGAGACAAAACTTCAACAAACGGACAACCAATTGGCCACCGCTATTAAGAGCTCCTACAGCAAATACCTCAACACGAAACAACTCAACGACAACGGTACTGAGGAGTTTTACAAAGACTATGGAAAGCTTTACACCAAAATAGTTGAAAGTTACGAGCAGCGTGAGATTAGTCTGATTGAGTTTATCGACTATTTCCAGGCATATAAGGAGATAAAAGAAAAGGCAATACGCCAAAAACTGAACCTCAGGCTTTCTCAGGAAGAATTGAATCACCAAATAGGCATAGACGTGCTTCCCTAAAAATTAAAAACCTTTTACAAATGAAGCAATATCTCATTTTATTACTATCGGCAGTCATTTGCTGCTCTTCATGTGAGAAAAAAGAAACACAGGAAACTACGCAAAAGTTCGTTCTCAGCGACACTATGGCACGCATGATTCAAATTGATTCTGTTCGCTTCTGCAATATGAGCAACGAACTCATATTAAGTGGTCAGGTAGGTTTTAACGAAAATAATGTCATCAAAATTTTCCCACGTTCCAGTGGGCAAGTATTGCAATGTAAAATATCCCTTGGCGATAAAGTAAGCCGCGGACAGGTGCTGGCCGTAATCAGAAGCGCAGATGTTGCAGGCAACTACAGCGACCTCAACAGCAGCAAGGCTGACCTGGCCATCGCCAAAAGGCAACTGGACAATACAGAATCGCTTTATAAGAATGGCATCGCAAGCGAACGGGAATATACTGAGGCCAAAGAAACCTATCACAAAATGCTTGCTGCAAAAGATAAGGTGTTGTCTTCCATTAGCATCAACGGAGGTGGCAAAAGTAATGCTGCAGGCGTTTATGTACTCACCTCTCCCATTGACGGCTATGTGGTGGAAAAAAAGGTAAATGCCGGAGATTTTATCAGGTCTGACAATGGCGAAAACCTTTTTACCATTTCCGATTTAAAAACTGTTTGGGTATATGCGAACGTTTATGAAACCGATATTCCTAAAATCAAGGAAGGATATGACGTAAAGGTGATACCAGTAGCCTATAGCGATCAAGTACTATACGGGAAAATAGACAAGTTAAGCCAGGTTCTTGACCCTGAAAGCAAAGCAATGAAGGTACGGATTGTACTGAACAATAATAATATGCTCTTAAAGCCTGAGATGTTCGCCAGAGTTATTGTCAGCAACGAAGAAGGATCTAAGGCTCTCTGCATTCCAACATCCGCGATCGTCTCCCAGGATGGTAAAAATTACGTTGTGATCTATAACGGTAAGGATAATCTTGAGGTGTCGGAGGTGAACGTCATTAGAACGGTAAACGATCAAACTTTTGTAAGCGAAGGTGTAGCTCTTGGTCAGAGATTAGTTACAAAAAATCAGATATTCATTTTCAACCAACTGCTAAACGAGTAGCTCCTATAAAATCGATTTTTCCGTTCACTACTAAAAAGCAAGTCCACCGCCCAGGCTCCGGACCTCCACACAAATGAATAAGATCATTAAAAGCATAATTCACTTTTCACTACGGCATAGATACCTGGTGTTCTTTTTAACTGCTGTACTGGCAGTCATAGGGTTTATCAGCTATCAAAACACGCCAATTGAAACTTTCCCCGACGTTACGAATACGCAAATCGTGATCATTGCACAATGGCCGGGAAGAAGCGCGGAGGAGGTAGAGAAATTCGTTTCTATCCCCCTGGAAACCGTCCTTAATTCTGTTCAGAAAAAGTTTAGCCTGCGTAGTACTTCTTCTTTTGGGCTTAGCTATATCCGCATTATTTTCGACGACGATGTAGATGATGCATTTGCAAGACAACAAGTATTAAGCCGCCTCGGCAATGCAGATCTGCCGGATGGAGTAAAGCCCGACGTACAGCCACCTTACGGCCCCACAGGCGAAATATATCGGTACACGTTACATAGTAACACTATGAACATCCGGGAACTAACTACGATTCAAAACTGGGTATTAGACAGGCAGTTCAAATCTATTCCCGGTGTTGCGGACGTTAACAGCTTCGGCGGAGAAGAAAAAATTTACGAAATAAGTGTAGACCCCAACCTGATTGCAAAATATGGTTTAACGTCACTTGATGTGTACAATGCCGTTACCAAAAGCAATATCAATGTGGGTGGGGATGTGATAGAACGAAATGGACAAGCCTATGTTGTAAGAGGTATTGGCGTTCTTAATGACGTTAGCGAAATCGAAAATATCATTATTACCAAAATTGGGAATGTGCCTATCCTTGTAAAACACATAGGGCGCGTCAAAGAAAGCGGGAAACCGCGCCTAGGCTGGGTTTCACGCGATGATCAAAACGATGTTATTGAGGGGATTATCGTCATGCGCAAAGGGGAGAATCCAGGAGAGGTATTAAAGCGGATAGAAGAAAAAATAAAGGATCTAAATGAAAATGTGTTGCCGAAGGGGGTAAAGATATCCACCTTCTACGACAGGACGGATTTGATGAACTATGCTACCCATACAGTTATTCACAATCTTATTGAAGGTATTGTACTGGTAACGATCATTGTACTCATCTTCATGGCAGACTGGCGTACCACTTTAACAGTAAGTCTGATTGTGCCGCTTGCCTTATTGTTTGCTTTCATGCTTATGCGAATAAAGGGGATGAGCGCAAACCTTCTTAGTATGGGGGCAGTTGATTTTGGTATCATCATAGATGGTGCGGTCGTCATGGTAGAAGGTATTTTTGTGGCACTTGACAACAAATCCAGAGAGGTTGGGATGGACAAATTCAATAAACTGTCCAAAATGGGATTATTTAAATCGGTCGGCACAGAAATGGGCAAAGCAGTCTTCTTCTCCAAAATAATTATTCTTACTTGTCTCATACCCATTTTTGCCTTTCAAAAAGTGGAAGGAAAGATGTTTTCTCCACTCGCCTATACATTGGGATTTGCATTGCTCGGTGCGCTGCTCTATACGCTTACGTTCGTACCAGCTTTGTCAAGTGTTCTATTGAAAAGAAATGTTCACGAAAAACACAATGTTGTAGTTTCCTTCTTTGAAAAAAATGTCGGACGTTCCTTCAGATGGGTATACCACCACCAGAAAACAAGTCTGATTGCGGCTGTAACTATAATGGTGATTACCTTTTTTTCTGCATCATTTTTGGGAACGGAATTTCTGCCTGAATTAAATGAGGGAGCATTGTGGGTAGAAAGCGAATTGCCCATGAGTGTTAGTCTCTCGCAGGCGAAAGTTGTAAGCGACAAAATGATCCAGATCATTCGTCAATTTCCTGAAGTGAAACAAACACTTTCACAAATTGGAAGAACAAACGACGGAACTGATCCTAAAGGATTTTTCAATGTGCAAATTCAAGTAGATCTAAAGCCAAAAAGTCAGTGGCGAAAAATTTCGGAGGAACAATTGATTGATGAAATGAATACGCAGCTAGAAAAGATTCCAGGCGTTGTGTTTAACTACTCCCAGCCCATTCGCGACAATGTTGACGAAGCTGTAGCAGGGGTCAATGCCTCTCTTGCCTTAAAAATTTTCGGTTCAGACTTTAACGAGCTGGACGCCATGGCCAGAAAAGCAAAAGGCGTGCTGAAAGGGGTAAAGGGCATTGAAGATCTTGGCATCCTAAAGAATCTTGGGCAACCAGAATTTCGGATAGAACTCGATCAGCAGAAGATGGCCATGTACGGCATTAACGCAGCAGATGCGAACGCTGTAATTGAAATGGCGCTGGGCGGGAAAGCTGCTACTGAGCTGTATGAAGGTGAACGTAAATTTGATGTTCGAATCCGATATGACAAGGAATATCGTAATACCCAGGAAGAAATAGAACAGCTGAAAGTGCCTACACAGGATGGTACAAAAATTCCAATTCGCGAGATAGCAACTATTCGTACACTTACCGGACCAGCGTTTATTTTCCGCGACAATAACATGAGGTATATCGCTGTAAAGTTTTCTATTCGTGGCCGCGATCTTGGTAGTACAATTGGTGAAGCTCAGAAAAAAGTAAATGAGGCAATCAAGCTTCCGAAAGGATATAAGATGACATGGAACGGTGAGTTCGAAAACCAGCAACGCGCATCAGCAACCCTCGCGCACGTCGTACCTCTATGCTTACTCGGTATCTTCCTTATCCTGTTCATCACCTACGGCAATGTAAAAGATGCAATACTTACGATTATGAATGTACCGTTTGCACTAATTGGCGGAGTCCTTGCATTACATCTCACAGGTATCAATTTTAGTATTAGTGCCGGCATCGGATTTATTGCATTGTTTGGCGTGTGTATTCAAAATGGCGTTATCCTTATCAGCGTATTCCGCAAAAATCTAGACAATAAAATGCATTTAGATGATGCAATAGAAAAGGGTGTTATCTCCCGCGTCCGACCAGTAGTAATGACCGCACTGATGGCTGCCATTGGCCTTTTACCTGCGGCGTTGAGTACGGGAATTGGCTCTGAAACTCAGAAACCGTTGGCCGTTGTCGTTATTGGCGGACTGGTTACGTCTACCTTGCTTACACTCTTAATTCTACCTGTTATCTATTCGCGCGTCTACAATCTTATGCATAAACGTGAAAACAGGAAACTACTTCGTAAGATCGGAATGGTAAGCCGACCACCACAACAGAATAGTTAGCCTTTTTCTCTATCCATTATATTAAGGGGCTGCGATTCTATTCCAGCCCCTTTTCTAATCTCCTGATTTTGGGCGATTACCTTTCGGTGGCTTTCCAGAGCTGCCAATTCTATAGATTTCACTATTCAAACCTTCCACATCTTATCTTTGCATACATGCAGATTTTAGATGGTGTCGCAGTTGCCACACATATTAAGGAAGAGCTAAAGAATGAAGTAGCAGAACTAAAAGCCCGGAAGGGCAAAACGCCTCACCTCGCAGCTATTCTCGTTGGAAATAACCCTGCAAGCGAGGCATACGTCGGAAACAAGGTCCGCACTTGTGCTGAGCTCGGCTATCAATCCACTTTACTGCGTTTCGATTCTTCTATCACAGAAGAGGAATTGCTGGCTCAAGTGAGGATGCTAAATGATGATAGTACCGTAGATGGGATTCTGGTCCAGTTACCACTTCCGAAGCATATTTCTGAAAATGCGGTTATTAATACCATTGATCCGGATAAAGATGTTGATGGCTTTCATCCAATATCACAGGGTAAAATGGTTTTGGGGCAGCCCACTTTTTTACCAGCGACTCCTTATGGCATCCTGCTGATACTGGAGTATTACAATCTTGACCTGACGGGAAAGCATTGCGTTGTTGTAGGAAGGAGCAATATCGTTGGGACACCGATGTCCGTCTTACTAAGCCGAAACAGCAATCCGGGAAATGCCACAGTGACTCTTTGTCATTCTAAAACCAAAGACCTGAAATCATTTACCCTTCAGGCAGATGTTATTGTTGCTGCAATAGGTCGTCCGAAGTTTATTACGGCGGAAATGGTAAAAGAAGGTGCAGTAGTGATCGACGTGGGCATTAATAGAATTGAAGATAAAACAAAGAAGAGCGGCTCCCGACTTGTAGGAGACGTCGATTTCGAAAGCGTTGCATCTAAATGCAGTTATATAACGCCTGTCCCTAAAGGAGTGGGGCCAATGACCATTTGTGGCTTGATGAAGAACACCCTCGAAGCAGCCAAAAAACACTGTTAGGAATACCTTTGACGCAAGCTCTGCCTGGTGGCTCTTTTCAAAGCTCACAGCAGTTCCCTCCACAACAAGAATACCCCCTCAATACAAAAAATAAGAGGCGCGCTTTTGAAAGCGCGCCTCTTAGGCTATTTATAAAGTCTTAAGCTTATTGCTTATTCACGCGGCTTCCCGGATTGCCCAGATCGCCTTCAGTATCTGGCTCAGCATCAGGATTAGCATTTTCATCCTGTATCAGATTCTTTTGTTGCTCGTCCATAGAACCTGGCTTGGCACTATTAAAGATGATACGACGGTCAGGAACATCAGTAACAACCCTAAATTCAGTACGACGGTTCAACTGGCGACCAATTGGATTATCAGCACCAGCAGTTGTTGTATTTGGCGCGGCAGGCATCTTCTCACCAAAGCCTTTTACAATCATTCTCTGAGACTCGATACCGTTATTCACCAGATAATCCTTAACTGACTGGGCACGACGTTCAGAAAGATCTTTGTTGTAATTATCTGTACCCTTTGCATCAGCAAAAGAATAGATCTCTACACTAAGCGAAGGATTGTCTTTCATGAAATTCACCAGAGAATCAAGTGAAGCCACCGACTCAGCACGAAGAGTAGCGCGGTCATAATCGTAGTACACATTGCTTACGCGGAATGCATTCTTAATGTCACTTACGCAAATGGTAACGCTTGCTGTATCATCAGGATCAGAACGTCTCACATCCGAAGTATTTACAGTGGCTCGTGTAGAAGAAAAGCCTTGCTTATCTGCGGTAACAACATAAGTATGTTCACGGGACATGCTAAAGGCAAAGTTTCCATCAGTCGAGTTGTATGTTTTTAACTCGCCTTTTTCATCCACCATCTTCACAACGATGTCTGTTACCGGATCTTTTGATTCGCAGTTCACCACCTTACCCATTACCATCAATCTTGGCTCATATTGAACACGCCAGATATCATCGCAACAAGTTGGATTTTTCAACGCTATTGCACCAATACGGTTAGATACTACATAAGCGTCAGGCTTTCCCGATGGGTCTTTAATATAATAAAGCTCATCTGCAGAGGTATTAATAGGATAACCGAGATTGGTAATATTAGTATAACGGGACGGGCCTCCATCTGCAGAGTAAATATCGAAACCACCCATAGTCACCCAACCGTTAGAAGAAAAATACAATTTGTTCACACGACTGTCATAGTAAGGGGTAATCTCATCCATTTCTGTATTGATTTGCTTACCGGCATTTTGCGGACGGCGATAAGTACCATTACGAGGATCAATGACAGAATACCAGATATCATAACCGCCACGGCTCTGTAACTTTCTATTAGAAGAGAAAAACAGCACTTCCTTCTTTCCAAGCTTTGCAACGAATGGCTGAGTATTAGAACCGCCATCATTAATACCAGCTCCGAGGATTTCGGGTTCAGCCCAGCCACTTCCTTCAAATTTTGAAACGTAGATTTTACAAACCACTTTCATTGAATCTTCTTCTGCACACTTGGTAAAATAGAAGCGATCGCCACCAGGGCTATAAACGCCGTTACCTACGTGAACATGAGGATCATTGAATCTACCGTCCATAAACTTCAAAGCCCATTGGAAAGAATCTGCAACCGGTACATTTTCCTGTTTGCGTGACACCATTAGTCTTGACACATAACTTGCGCGGTTCTTTTTACCAACTTCAACAACGTTGTTCTGGCTCATTGACCCAAACAGCAATGCCGTATCTCCAAGTGGATAAGGCGAAAGTTCGGTATAAGAACTGTTTACGTTAGGACCCGCATTAATCACATTCACCGGAATCGGATCTTTCACGGAATTCATTGCCATGTTAGCACCGTCAATCTCGCGTTGTGCACGCTTTTTGAGCTTCTTGAACGTTTTGGGATTATCAGCAATGAACTGATTGAACAGATCTATGGCAGTTTGATACTCACCCTGCATCTTGTACATTACCGCTTCCTTGAAGAGAGCCTCAGGATACAATTTTCGTGCAAGTCCATATGCCTCACCATAGTAGTGCGAAGCAGGCACATAGTCACGAGTCATCCAGTAACATTCAGCAAGCTGATAAGTAAGATACGGATTACGCTCCTGCTCTTGTTTCAATTGCTGATAATACTCAATAGCATTAAAGTAGCTACCAGCTTTAAAAAGATCGTCTGCCCAACGAAGCTTTTTGTAATAAGGCAGATCTCTTACAGGATCGTTTGCCTTGTTCCTATATTTCTCTTTTCGTTGCTGCTGTGCGTGTACGTCGTATTGTGTAGTAACGAGAACCGTTGCCAGAATTAAGAACAGCCAGTTTTTTCTCATGTGCGTGAGCGTTATTAATGGGTATAAAAGTAACAATCTGATTTAAAAAAAGAAAGGGCTAAAAATTTTTTTTTCGCCCTTTCTAATGTATAACATGTTTTTTTAGAAGCGCGCGCAAGGATATACCAGGCGACGAGCAAAATCCAGCGGACTAGGTGCTATGTAGCGAAGTGAAATTTCAAATCCTCCGTTTCCGTTAGACGCTTCCTTCAAAGAAGAAGTATTATAGTCGTAGCTTAAACCGATGCGCAAACCTTTCCATTCAAGACCGCCGGTTATCATCATCGCATCGCTGGAGCGTATCCAGCCGCCAAGAAATACAGCAGTTGCTACTGAACGAAATTCGTCATCGCCTACGATAAGATGAAACTCATTACCAGCCACCAACTCTGTTGCAGAAGCCTGTGTTTGGTATAATACTGCCGGACGAAGGCTGAATTTATCGCTCAGATAAGCAATAGCACCAACCTGCGCTGAATAGCGAATACCGAGGCCTACTTCAGCATTCTTCTTTTTCTGGAAAGATTCCTGCGGCTGATTCAAATTCATTGCTGCGGCACCTATTGAATAACCGAAACGATCACTCACGCTGTGTGCCCAGTTCAAACCTGCATTTACGGTGAAGTAGTTAACCTTATTGTTTAAATTCGGATACTCTCCGCCTGTTCCTGCCTGGAATACACCATTATAATATTCATCACCGAAATAAAGCTTGCTGAGATCAATACTCTTTTGTGTATAACCACCCTGCAGACCAATAGTCAGCGCTTTATCTACTTTTTCCCCGAGGAACTTGTGATAAGCAACAGACACGAGGCCTGAAAAGTTGGACAGATTGCCATCACCTGCACGGTCGTTGTAGAGTTGAACACCGGCTGCGAGATAATCGTCGTGTGTAAGGTCCGTAACAATCGGAGCATCGAACGAGGCACCGTAAGTCACAAACGGAATAGTTACACTACGCCATTGATTTCTGTAGATTCCGGCCACGCGCCATTGGCCACTGAATGCACCAGTCAACGCCGGGTTCACCAAAAGCGGTTGTGCATCAAACTGAGTGAAGTGAACGTCTTGTGCCTGTACAGACTGAAATGCTAACGCTGATGCTGCTATCAATACTGCACGGGTGAAGGTATTTTTCCTGTTCATGATATTCAAACCTTAAAATGGATGTTATCTAATTAGTGTTATGTTTCCTTGTTTATTAAATACTCTGCCTGTACTTGTTACTGCTTCTATCATATACACATACACGCCCATCGGCTGAAGGTTGCCTTTCAAGCGTCCATTCCATCCTTCATCTATATCAGTGGTTTCAAATACTTTCTGTCCCCAACGGTTGAAAATACGGAAATATTTCAATGTTGCAATGCCTCGTTTAATTATTTTTATTTCAGTGTTCACCTGATAGGTCGGTGAAAATGCATTTGGCAAATCAAGTAAAGTTTCCGGATCTACCAAAACATCAACCGAATCATAAGCCACACAACCATATTCCGTAATTCCGGTCACAAAATAACGTGTATTTACCGGTGGTTGTGCAATCGGATCTGCAATTGTTGTATCACTCAGCCCCAGTGGCGGGAACCAGTGAAAATAAAGTGCGTTGCCTGCAGCATGCAACTGCACACTTTCTCCGGGGTATAATGTTACCGTTTCACCAAGATCAAAAAGCCCGGCCGGATGGACATCAATATTAGAGGTCAATGTATCTGTACAGCCATATTCATCTGAAGCGATCATGGTGTAAGTCATATTCGTTACAGGGTAAGAAATGGTGATCGCAGAATCCGCCGCTGACAGGTAATGGTCGGGTGACCACTGATAAGACAGCGCTCCCGAGGCCATAAGCCTAACTGTATCGCGTGGGCAAATCCCTGTATCTGCCGGGGCTACTCTTGCAAAATTTCCCTGATGAACAATTACGTCGATGGTATCTATTCCGGTACACCCGGCAGGAGTTGTTACTGTCAGGGTCAAAGGCAGGACATCTGCCTGGCCATAAAACAGTATGTCTTTGCTTGCAGGACTATCTATACCATTAGAAGGAGTCCATGAGTAAGTATAAAAAGGATAGCTGGCCGGTCCCACTGTTGGTTCGAACCTTATTGTATCCCATTGGCATTTATCTACATTTTCCGGTAGAGAAACAATGGGATTAGGCTGAACGTCTATAAATAAGGACTTGACAATATCCGGACAACCTGGGAAACTTGCTGTAAGCGTATAGAGTTGTGAGGTATCCGGCGTTATCGTCGGATTAATGAGTGTCGAATCTGACACCCAGATATCCGGACGCCACCTGTAGTTGAATGCAGGGTCGCCGTCTGCCGCTATATAAACGGATGCTCCTTTACAAATGGAGGTATCTTTATTAAACAAGGTGATATCATTGGGCAGCACATGAATGGAAACAGTATCGTATCCAAGGCAGCCCGCTGCTCCCGGATCTACCTGTATATAATAGGTAACATCTGCCGTAGGGGTACTTACAGGATTCGAAATATTAGTTGCGCTCAGGTCAGTAGCTGGCGACCATGTGTACGTATACGTCTGTGTGGTCGGTGTCACATTCAAATCGAATGGTATTGATTGCCCAAGGCAAGTAGTGGTATCTGGTCCCGCATCTACTTGAGGTGCCTCTCTGATAGTAACTGTTATGTTATCATGAGAGGCCGGGCAACCGGAACCTGGTAATGTGGCCGTTAGCGTATACATTGTGGTTTGCAACGGCATCACGGTCGGGTTTCTGCCGCTTACACTGTCAATGGCAGATGCCGGAGACCAAGCAAAAGTCAGTAATGAATCCCCGGTAGTCATTATATGAACGCTCTCATATTTGCAAACTGCTGTATCTGCTGTAAGAATACTTACCTGTAACGAATCGTAAATGGTAATCTCGGCGCTATCAATAATCAAAGGTGCACCCGCCCCGCAGGAATATGGAGAAAGCACCATTAGCTTCACTGTTTTAGGACCGGTAGCAGGATTAGCAGGTAAACCGGCAATGCTCCTGGTGGCCTGGTTCTGATTTGCAGGAATCACAACACTGTCCGCTATAAAAGAATAGTCCGTACCATTAATTGCCGAGCCCTGAATTAAATAATGTATTGTAAGTGGTGTACCATAAGCGATAGGGCGATTAAAAACGAATTGTCCGGGCAGGCATCCGCGTACGCAATAAGGAAGTGGCGTTGACAATCCGCCGCCGCCAATAGGGGTAACAGATATTGCATTAGAAGTAAGGCTGCCGGCTTTTAAAAATACTCCTGAGTCAAAGACCCAGTCGGAAGCATCGGCTATAGCAAGTTTCAGATGATAAGTATTGCACGGAATGACCTGATGGGTAGCTGTAAACACATCAGTGAAGCCGGTGTAGGTAAGAGTAGTACTTCCAGCATTACTATTATAGTACTGTGTGTACGGACCGTTTCCCTGTGTATTCGTATAACAAGGGTTGCCGGGTGATGCCCCAACTGCATCATTCACTGTGCTTACGCCTACAGGAACGGTAGTACCGGGAACGAGTGCAATATTCGGAGACCCTGTAATACCCGGGCCGGATATAAAAAACGCAAAGACATCATTAATGCTGCAATTGAAGTTGCCGTGTGGACCATTATATTCTTCAGACGCAAAAACGTAGTCAAACTTGATGGTGTCGCCAGCCGGAATAAAGTCAAACTCCAGTACACATGCGTCATTGGTTACCTGATTTGCTATGGCTGTAAGCTGTGCGTCACCCGCAGCCAGATTGTCTGTGGTAGCAAATAAGGTGTAAGCTGTATTTGCTCCTATAGTCGCACCAACGGTGTTTGCCTGGCCTGTAGTAAGTATAATGCCACTGTCGAGGCCAAAAGCGCTGGGAGGTGTTACGGTAAAAATGCCATTTGCATTAGATGGGCAAGTCAATGTGGTATTAGATATCTGAACGCCGGTTCCTACTAATTTTTGAGCAAGTGCCGTAGCCGTTTGAGCAGAATTAATCGCTATCTGTGCTTCTCCTTTAGTTGTAAGCAGGACAAGAACCACAAACACAGTTGCGCATACGTTTCTAATTCCAATAAAAGATTTTAGACGAGCTAAATCCATTTCCTGCTAACGGTTTTTACTAAAGACGGAGAAAAAACCGTAAAAGTTTGTTGTAATATTAGTGAGGTTATGGTTCAAAATTAACTTTTTCAGGCATACTTTCTAAAAGGTTTTAACAAAGCCGATACTTCTGTAATATTGTACCTTTGCGCGCCCCGCTTATGGCTACCACTAAAAAAGTAAAGAAAACACCCCCGAAGAAGGAACAAAAAGGTTCACCTGTTGCTGCTGTTAGTACTGCCAAACAAACGCGCCTCGCCTTTGGAATATTATTTATTCTCACAGGGGTTTTCATCTGTTTTGCGATTGTCAGTTATTGCTTCACCTGGCAGGCGGACCAGGACAAGCTGCTTTCAAGCGAGGGACTATGGAATTTCGTCTTCAGTGAAAAGTCCCCGGTGGCCAATTGGGGCGGTCGCCTTGGTGCTGCCATTTCTCACTTGTTTGTTTATGAAGGCGCCGGCATTGCCTCTATCGTTCTGGGTATCTGGATCGCTGCTATCGGTTTAAATCTGGCTTATGGCAAACGTGTGGTTCCTTTAATGCGCTACCTCCGCTGGTTTTCCATCGTTGTATTGATCGGCGCTCCTGTCCTTACTTATATCGCTCCCGATGCTGCATTCCCTTATGGTGGCGCATGGGGCAATGAAGCTATAGCATACCTGTACGGATTTATGGGCAAGCTGGGCATTGGCTTACTATTACTGGGCATTGCATCGTTTTTTATATTCGTCATTTTCGCGTTAGACATTACACCGTTATTAAGGCGTGCGAAACGGTCGGCAAAAGATTTAGTGAGTAAGATTCCTACCGCTGGTTCAAATGGCGCTGCCTCACCGGTTGGTGACGAGCATGCTCCTGCAATAACAATCGAGGAGGAAGAAAAACCAGCATACAATTTCGCCCTTACTGATAAAGCACCGCAAAAAACTCCGGAACCGGTAATATCTCCATTGGCCACGGCAAAAATGGAAGAAGATGTGCTGGTAGCGGAGGAGGAAGAAGAGGCGGAAGACGGCAATAATGACCTCGAATTGGAAATTCCGCTGCCAGCGGCAAAGGACACATCTGATTTGTCTTTTGAAGTCATTCAGCAGGAAGATGAGCCGGTATTACATGGTTCTCACATATCTCTGGAGGGAAATGAACCTTATGCCCCGGAGCTCGACTTGCCAAGCTACAAATTTCCTACGCTCGATCTGCTGGAAAACCGTACAGAGGCCATCACTCTTGACAAGGAGGAGCTTGAGAAAAATAAGAACCAGATTATTCAGACACTTCGCAGCTTTGGTATCGAGATCCAGCGGATCAGCGCAACGGTCGGTCCAACTGTTACTTTATATGAAATCGTTCCTGCGGAAGGTGTGCGTATCTCCAAGATCAGGAACCTCGAGGACGATATAGCCCTCAACCTTGCTGCCCTTGGCATTCGTATCATTGCCCCGATCCCCGGCAAGGGAACGATCGGTATTGAAGTGCCCAATGCAAACAAGCAGATCGTTTCCATGCGGGCGTTGCTGGCCAGCGAAAAGTTTGCCAACTCTAAAATGAGCCTCCCCATTGCGCTCGGTAAAAAGATAGATAACGAAAATTACATTGTCGATCTCGCCACTATGCCCCACCTGCTGATGGCAGGCGCTACCGGCCAGGGCAAGTCCGTTGGTATCAATGCCATCCTTGTTTCTTTATTATACAAGAAGCACCCTTCGCAACTGAAATTTGTGCTGGTAGACCCCAAGAAAGTGGAGCTTTCCGTTTACCGCCTTATCGAAAAGCACTTCCTGGCAAAGCTTCCGAATGAGGAAGAAGCCATTATTACTGATACCAAAAAGGTAATCTATACACTCAATGCACTCTGTATAGAGATGGACAATCGCTATGAATTGTTGAAAGAAGCAGGCGCCAGGAATATTAAGGAATATAATGAAAAGTTCATCAGCCGCCGGCTGAACCCCAATAACGGGCATAAATACCTGCCTTTTATCGTACTGGTGGTAGATGAGTTTGCAGATCTGATAATGACTGCGGGCAAGGAAGTGGAAATGCCGATTGCCCGTCTGGCGCAACTGGCTCGTGCGGTAGGTATTCACCTCATCGTGGCTACGCAGCGTCCATCCGTAAATGTTATTACCGGTACTATCAAGGCTAACTTCCCGGCGCGTATCGCGTTCAAAGTTTCTGCCAAGGTAGACTCCCGCACCATCCTCGACGCCGGTGGTGCGGAGCAACTGGTAGGCCGGGGCGATATGCTTGTGTCTCATGGCAGTGAGCTGCTGCGTTTGCAGTGTGCATTTGTTGATACGCCTGAGGTGGAAGAGATAGTGGAGTTCATCGGCAAGCAAAGGGGCTACCCTACTGCTTTTGAACTGCCGGAGTATGAAGGCGACGAAGATGGTGCGGACAAAAAGATGGTGGACCTGACTAACCGCGATAAGCTATTTGAAGACTGTGCAAAGGTGGTAGTACAAACACAATCGGGATCTACGTCCATGTTGCAGCGTCGCTTCAATCTTGGTTACAATCGCGCAGGCCGCATTATGGATCAACTGGAGGCAGCCGGTATAGTAGGCCCTGCTATGGGCAGCAAGCCGAGAGATGTATTATTTCATACAGAAGCGGAGCTCGACCAGTTTTTAGGATCGCTCTAACAAAGTTTTGGCAAAGAATTTGTCTCAATAGAATAAACATAGGAATTACAATTATTATTTATCTAGCAAAATGAAAAAAATACTGATTCTAAGTGCGGTAGCATTGTGTAGCATGGCACAGCCGGTAATGGCACAAACAGATGCAAAAGCAAAATCTATTTTAGAAGCTGTTAGCAAAAAAATAAGTGGCTTAAAATCGCTGAAGGCCAATTTTGCCCTGCAATTGATGAGCGCCAATGGCAAGACCAATCAGACTAAAAAGGGCAGCTTTTTTATGAAAGGACAGAAGTACCGCGTTTCCCTGGGCGATCAGGACATTATCTGTGACAATAAAACGGTATGGACTTATGTAAAGCCTGCAAATGAGGTGCAGGTAAGCAGTTACAACCCTAATGAGCAGACTATTTCGCCTGCCAAGCTGTTTACTAATTTCTACGATAAGGAATATAGCTACCACTATGTCGGCACCAAGACCTTTGCCGGTAAGTTGGTGAATATAATAGAGATGCTGCCGCTGAATAAAGGAAAGCAGTTTTCGAAAGTAGAGCTTGCGGTAGATAAGTCAAATACGATAGTAGGTGGCAATGTGTATGAAAAGAATGGCAACCATTACCGCTACACCATCAACAACTTTACGCCTAACGCCAACCTGAGCGATGCTTTTTTTACGTTCAATAGTAAGGAGCACCCAGGTGTTGAGGTTGTAGACCTGAGATAATTTTGCATTATAAAATCTTTGAGTGGCTGTTTCAAAATACGGAAACAGCCATTTTTTTTTTGCGTGTAACACCGCTAAAAGCGGTACACATTCCTACTTTCTGCTATAAGGCACAGGGACATTTAATCATATCTTACTGCCTTTGGCACATATGTACCTTCTCGTCCGACCATGGTACTTTGTTGTCCGACCATGGCACTTTGGCGTCCGACCATGGCACTTCGCCGTTCGACCATGGTACTTTGGCGTCCGACCATGGTACTTTGGCGTCCGACCATGGCACTTCGCCGTTCGACCATGGCACTTCGCCGTTCGACCATGGCACTTTGACGTCCGACCATGGTACTTCGCCGTTCGACCATGGTACTTCGCCGTTCGACCATGGTACTTCGACGTCCGACCATGGTACTTCGACATCCGACCAAGGTACTTTGAGGTCCGACCAAGGTAATTTGCCGTCCGACCAAGGTACTTTGAGGTCCGACACATGGACTTTGACGTTAGTGATACCCTCCCTTTCCTTCGTTCTTCAGCCGGACAGACAGAACGTATTAAAAAAGCAAAAGACCTATAAGGTTTCCAAAACCTAATAGGTCTTATTATAAAATAAGATTTACTCCTTCACAAACTTCACGTTTCCCTGCTGTCCATCCCTTGTTGTAAAGCGCAGCAAGTACATGCCGGGGGAAAGGTGGCTGATGTCTATCTGCTCTTTTGCACGCTCAAGCTTTGTGCGGAGCATTAACTTGCCTACCACGTCATACACTTCAAGCTTGGTTCCGACGCCTGCGTTTTCTACTGTTAGCAGCGTCGTGGCCGGATTGGGATAAACACGTGTTGCGGCAAAGGCAGTTATATCGTTGATACCGGTAGTGATATTGATATAATGACATGCGGTATTAAAACCGCATCCGTCCTCTGTAGTCACACAAACGGGATAGTTGCCAATGGTTGTGAAATTATGACTCGGTGTAGTGGTGTTGCTTGCGGTACCGCCGTCGCCAAACGTCCAGTTGATGGACAGATACGGCGTAGTGCCGGTGTAAGTGAAGTTGTACGTATTGCCGCTGTTGGCAGAGGTATAGGCCGGCTGTGGCAGATTGCACGTGCAGGTATTAATCCCTCCATATTTGGCAACAAACCAGTCAAAGTAACCGAGTGCAGTCAAAGTATTACCCGGAAAAAGCAGCGTTGGACCGAAAGACCCGCCGATATAAAAGTTAGAGTTGCGGTCCACAGTGATCGCAGAAGTATAAGCGGTACTACCTGAATTAATAGTATCCAGCCCTATAATGCTTCCCGTAGCAGCGTTAAATCTTGCAAAAAAAGCAATACTGTTTGTGGCAGTTCTGGACAAGCCATCCCACTGGAGCTGGCCTGAATAATCGCCGGTAACGCCAACGGTATTGTTCGCGTATGTTACAGCGTATGCGCGGCTTCCGAGGCTGCCGGTGGTGCTGCCATTAGAAGTCCATAGCTTATTCCCGCTACTGTCCAGCGCCATCACAAAAGGAACTATTTTATTAGCGAGGCCATTTGTCAGTGTATCTCCGTTAAATACGTTGCTAG
>DATJDP010000005.1:0-21440 GCA_035497355.1 Flavipsychrobacter sp. | reverse complement strand
TATGGAACTGCGTTATAGCAAACCCACGCTTGGCGTTATTCAGCTTCGCGGCCAGTATTCCGGAATTGATTTTACCGGCAAGGAAACCGACCCCGTAGCTTTTGTAATGCTCGATGCACTGCAAAAAGGGAGCAACTTTCTTTGGTATATGAACTGGGAGCGGCGGATAGGAAAAGGTATTGAGCTTTCTCTGGAATATGAAGGCAGAAAACCCGGAACCGGCGATATTATCCATACCGGAAGAATGTCTATAAGAGCAATTCTATGATCTTATTGTCAATGTCGGGCCGAGAAGCGCTCCCCGGCATGTTTTTATTTCTCCTTCATTGGAAAATAGTTACGACTTTTGAACATATTCCTTTTTAATGATCGAGGTAAAGAATATAAAGAAAAGCTTTGGTGATAAGATAGTGCTGGACGATGTTTCTGCTATTATGGAACCGGGGAAAACAAACCTTATTATCGGATCCAGCGGTAGCGGAAAAACCGTTTTTATGAAATGCCTTGTAGGGTTATTGAGACCCGAATCGGGACAAATCATGTACGAAGGCAAGGACATTCTAACGATGGAACCGCAGGACCTCAAAGAAATTCGCATGCAGATAGGAATGCTATTCCAGGGTTCAGCCTTGTTCGACAGCATGACGGTGGAACGGAATGTTCGTTTTCCGCTGGATATGTTTACGAAGGATTCCAAAAAGGAAAAAATGAAGCGTGTGGACGAAGTGCTCTCACGAGTTAATCTGGAAGGCTCGAACAAAAAGTTTCCTGCAGAGATAAGCGGCGGTATGAAGAAGCGTGTTGCGTTGGCGCGTGCGCTCGTGCTTAACCCAAAGTATCTTTTTTGCGATGAACCGAATTCGGGTCTTGATCCGCAAACCTCGCTCGTTATTGACAAACTGATTAAGGAGCTTACTATAGAATATAATATCACCACAGTCATCAATACCCATGACATGAACACTGTAATGGAAAGCGGCGACCATATTGTCTATATGCACAAAGGCAAGAAAAAATGGGAAGGTTCCAATAAGGAGATCATCTTCAGCGATGATGAGGACCTGGATCAGTTTATTTTTGCATCAGACTTCCTTTCGAAAGCGAAGGAAATGAGCAGATTGCAGGCAGAAGGGAAGATGTAGCTACAAACAGTTGATTATAAGCTGTTTTTTGGCAACGGGAAAATAGAGGGGGATAGAAAGGGTGAAAAAATGTCACAGAAAAGTTGGGTTTTCTGAAAAGAGTGCTTAACTTGGTAGTCGCTAAAAAATAAAGCCGGTAGACACCGGCCTTCTAATCTAGAATTGATTACCCATTACAAACTTTAGCGTTTCTTTTTAAAGTGCTGTTATTACAACGGCACTTTTTATTTTATAGTACGTTCGTACGAAAATTTTCTTTTATTTTTTCTCTCATTATAAAGAGACGTAAAGGGTTTAAAAAAAGTTGGTTATATGTCTAAAATTATCTTTTCAAAGACCAATAAATGATAGAATAGTTAGGTATTAATTCGCTGGCAAATCTAATAACTAATTTGTGATTGCCCACAATTAAATTAATTTTGCGCGCAGATTTTACAATTAATTAAGAAAAGCTCATGGCAGTATTGGTCAATAAAAATTCAAAAATAATTGTTCAGGGTTTTACCGGAACGGAAGGTACATTTCATGCTACACAAATGATAGAATATGGTACTGACGTTGTAGGTGGTGTTACTCCGGGTAAAGGCGGCTCAACCCATTTGGATCGTCCTGTGTTCAACACCGTTTCAGATGCGGTTAAAACTACAGGTGCGGATACCTCTATTATATTCGTACCGCCTGCTTTTGCTGCTGATGCAATTATGGAGGCTGCGGAAGCCGGAATTAAAGTGATCATTTGCATTACTGAAGGGATTCCTGTGCAGGATATGGTGAAAGCTCGTGAGTATATAAAAGGAAGGAATTGCCGTTTGATCGGTCCTAACTGTCCGGGTGTAATTACTGCCGGTGAAGCTAAAGTAGGTATCATGCCTGGTTTCGTTTTCAAGCCTGGTCGTATTGGTATCGTTTCAAAATCAGGAACCCTGACTTATGAAGCAGCAGACCAGGTAGTAAAAGCAGGTTTAGGTATTTCCACTGCAATCGGTATCGGTGGAGACCCAATTATCGGAACTACAACCAAAGAAGCGGTAGAACTTCTTATGAATGATCCCGAAACCGAAGGCATCGTTATGATCGGTGAAATTGGAGGAAACATGGAGGCTGAGGCTGCACAATGGCTTAAGAATAATATGAAGAAACCCGTGGTTGGCTTTATTGCTGGTCAAACGGCGCCTGCAGGCCGGCGTATGGGCCATGCCGGCGCTATTATTGGCGGTGCTGATGATACTGCTGCTGCTAAAATGAAGATCATGGACGAATGTGGTATCCATGTAGTAGAAAGCCCTGCAAACATCGGAAGGACAATGGCTTCTGTCTTAAAGAAAGAAAGCGTAGCGTAGATATTTTGGTTAGTAAATACATAGAAAGGCTGTCTCCAATCCGGAGACGGCTTTTTTTGTTCCGGTGCCGGATTCAGAAGAAATTTTAAAGAGAGGCTGGGGTTTTTCCAATCAATTCACTCAAAAAAGGAGTTGACCTTTTTTTGGAAGGAATCGACCTTTTGGTAAAACGAATTGAAGGTTTTGATAACATATGAGCAGACGGACGTCACACAAAAGACTACGTTGATAGGCATAGGTATAGACGGATATTGATGACAGGCGGACAAATTTGACAGAATGTTGGCGTTTTGGTTAGGTGGAGACGGCCGGTCTTCTCGATTTTAATGACTGGCGCATCCGATTAAAAATATTTTTTCACTTTGCCTTTTTCAATTTGATTTTTTACTTACCTTTGCAGTCCTAAAATTAAAAAGAATGGCACGTGTTTGTCAGGTAACAGGTAAAAAGCCCATAACTGGTCACAAGGTATCTTTCTCTAACAAGAAGTCTAAGCGCCGCTTCCTGCCAAATTTGCAGAAGAAGCGTTTCTTTCTGGTAGAAGAAGACCGTTGGGTAACGCTGAAATTATCAGCAGATGCTATCCGTACCATCAACAAAAATGGCTTGTTTAACGTAGTGAAGGAACTTCGCGCGAAAGGACAGACTATCTAATATCAAGTAAAATTTTTTAAAAGCATCATAAGATGGCTAAAAAAGGAAACCGCGTACAGGTAATATTGGAATGCACAGAGCATAAGAACAGCGGATTACCCGGCACCAGCCGTTATATTACCAGTAAGAATAAGAAGAATACACCTGAGCGTATCGAGTTGAAAAAATACAACGCGATCATGAAAAAGGTGACTGTTCATAAAGAAATTAAGTAGATCCAATTCAAAGATTTCAAATCTCAGGTTTCTGAAATTTGGACTTTTAACTTTTAAAATTTTAAGTCGTCATGGCAAAAGCAGCTAAAACCGCGATCAAGAAAGATCCTAAGCTTGCAGCGGAAGCGAAGAACTATACTAAAGTGATTAAGGCTATTCGTAGCCCTAAGTCTGGTGCTTATACGTTCAAAGAAGGTATGGTGCATAAGGATAAGGTGAAAGATTTTCTTGCTACTGTAAAATAAGCTTCATTTTCTGAATGATATTAAGCTCTGCACATGCAGGGCTTTTTTCGTTTCTTCAAATGCCTTCAATGTGCCGTAATTGGTTTTGATATTCATAAAGTAATTCTTATTAAATTATCAATCATTACGTTGCCAGGCCTTAACTTTGCAAAAAATATTATTACATGAATTGGAATCCTGCGGCTATGATGGAAGAATTGGTTACTACTTCCGAGAAACTTGTGAAAGGTTATGAAACATTGCAAAAAATTGATACAGTAGAAGTTGCAACAACGCCTAAAGAACTGGTATGGCAAAGCGATAAGGTGAAAATGTATCACTATGTACGCGAAACCCCTGCAAAATGTAAAACGCCTGTTCTGGTTTCTTTTGCTATGCTCAACAGGCAGGATGTACTGGATCTTCAGCCTAACCGTAGCCTCATGAAGAAGCTTGTAGAAGAAGGGCTGGATGTCTATATTATGGACTGGGGCTATCCTACAAAAGCAGATCGTTATCTGACTATGGAAGATTATATAGATGGCTATATGAATGATGCTATTGACTTCCTTCGCAAAACCCATAAGGTCAATAAAATACACAAACAGGGCATTTGTCAGGGCGGTACGTTCTCAATGATTTATGCATCGCTATACCCGGAAAAGCTGCAATCACTTACTACTTATGTCGCACCATTCGATTTTGAAAACGGCGGATGTATGCTTTATAAATGGGCAAAATACATTGACGTAGATACTATGGTAGACAGCGTCGGTACTATCCCTGGCGAACAAATAGACAGCGCTTTTGGAATGCTGAAGCCTAGCATGAACATCAGTAAATACTTTGGTGTGATGGATAGCCTTGATGATCAGGATAAGCTTTTGAACTTTCTGAGAATGGAAAAATGGAAGGGCGATCTTCCTGCAATTGCCGGTGAAATGTATCGTAAATACATAAAAGATCTCTTCCGTGATAATAAGCTGATAAAAGGCGAATTGGTATTGGGAGACCGCAAGGTGAACCTAAAGAATATGACTATTCCTTACCTGAATGTTTACGCTACAGAGGATACTATTATTCCTAATCAGAGCACACTTGCCGTTATGAGTAAGATTGGCTCTAAGGATAAGAAAGAGTACGCTTTTCCCGGTGGCCATATTGGTGTGTTCGTAGGAGGTAAATCTCAAAAGGAGCTTGCACCGACGGTTGCAAAATGGACGATAGAAAGATGTTAATGACACGATTCTAAGGTCCGAGCCGTTTAACGCGTCATACTCCCTTTGGGACAAAAGAGCAAAATGAAGCGTTACAAAAAGGTAATTGACAAAGAAATTGAACTCGCGAAGCATAGGTTGCTTTCAGTTGATGAAGAGGATAAAATCCTAAAGGCGATAAAGAAGGGCGATATCAAGGCCATTGAGGTGCTGGTGGATAGTCACGAATATGTTATCCTGAAAATACTCAGAGAGATGAATGTAGACAACACGAGGCTTTCGGAGATTGTCTCATTTGTAAAGGAAGCATTGAAGCGTTTAGCCACAAAAGACTTACGTAGCATTGAGCCGGAAGAATTTTCAAAACATTCTTATTGGTGGATAGTAGGAGCGGCAAATGAGTTTTTAAATCGGGAATAGAACAAAAGTAAAATCCTACAGGCTGTAAAATTGAAAGGTGCGTCTCGAAAAACGCACCTTTTTTATTAATCACACACACAACTGAAAACTAGCTTTCTAAGTGACAGGTAAATCTCTATTTACCATTGTTACTATATTGATATTTTATCTCAACGTACTAACGAGATAAAAACCGTTCCAAAACCAGTACTGATGCTCAAAAATAATACCTCCAAAGATATTTTATTGGAGGTATTGCTAAAAAAACTTGTCTTAAATCACTTCCTGATGGAAGCTAAAAGCCTGAATCTTCGCTTTCTGTGTTACGTCCTTCTGAAGAACGAGACTGATCGCCACTCAAATTGTTGCCGCGTTGATTGCCCTTCTCCAAATCCTGAGAGCCACGTTCCTGATTACGGCCAGACTGCTGTTGCTGCGTTCCACCTGTAGAAACGTTTTCCTGCAAATCTTCCTGATTGCGTTGGCTTCCCTGACGTGTACTTTGGTTTCCACTTTGTTGGTTGCCACTGGTGCTTTGACGTTGTTGGCCTTGTTGACCTTGTCTGTTTTGTTCAGGATTTTGGCTGCCTGAATTTCTGTTTTCTGCCATAGGATACTTTTTATTGGTGAAATAATATCTACCATACGCGTAAAGAATATGCCAGTACCTTAGAACACCTTGAGTTTTAAGTCTTTTTAACTATTCTTCCTATTCTTTTGTAGTGTCTGCTTATTGCGATCCGTTCAAACCGTATCTGTTATGTTTTACCTTTTTAAACAAATGATCCGATAAAAAAGGGAGCAAAAAGAACTATAATTGCCGCCTGAAAGAAAAGTTTTATTGGCAGAGTGGGGAATGGAATGGACATTTAAACGAAAATCAATCAACAATATTCTATCCCTTTTCTATTTTTTAGATAATGATTCCGAATCTGTACGCTCCCTTTATTACAAAGTCAATTAAACTTGATGGAACAGGCAAAATAAATTACATAGATGAAGGCACAGGTACGACCACCCTGGTTATGATTCATGGCCTTGCAAACTATGCATTAGGCTGGAAGAGAAACATTTTAGAGCTGCGGAAGCATTATCGCTGCATTGCCATTGATCTTCCAGGAAACGGTCTTTCAGAACCCGGCGACTTCCCTTATAGTATTCAATATTTCTCTAACGTGGTTTTTGAGTTTATTGAGAGGCTTCGCTTAGAAAATGTGGTGCTGATTGGTCATTCAATGGGCGGACAGGTTGCTATAACAACTGCGCTGGAGCATCCTCAGGTTGCGCGGAAAATAGTGTTGTGCGCACCTGCCGGCTTTGAGATATTTACCCCCTGGGAGGCAAGTTTGTATGAAACATCTTTGAGCATTTTCGACTATTTCTCTTCCGATGAAGCCAGCCTGACAAATACGATCTACCAAAGCTTTTATCATCATCCGCAGCAGGCAAACGAAATGGTGCAGGACCTGGTAAAGCTGCAACGCACACATCCTCTAACGGATTATCGCAGAATGGTGAAAGCATCTATTCACGGTATGTTACACGAACCGGTATTCAATAGTTTGCATTTGCTGCAAGTGCCGGCCCTTGTGGTATTCGGAGAAAAGGATGCACTCATTCCAGCAAAAGCATTGCATCCTACGACAACCCGAAAAATAGCAGAAGAAGGCGTTGCTCAGATACCAGATGCCTCGCTACATCTTATTCCTGACTGCGGTCACTTTGTTCAGTGGGAAAAAGCAAACGAAGTCAATGAACTAATTAGAAAGTTTGTAAAATAAAGAAGAGGAGCAGCGCTCCTCTTCTTTATTTTATAGTTCTTCTTCATTACTGGAAAGTCGCCTGTAAGCTTTGATAAATATAGCTCCAAGGTTTTTGTAAGGAGGAACATAGTCAGAAAATGTGCTTTTGTAAGAAGGCATCTTCGTATTAAAGTAATTGTTTAGGTCCTTCCATAGTTGTATCCATTCCACGTCTTTACCTTCCTGAATAAGCGTCTCGATGTTTTTAATGATTGGCTCGTTCACATTCATTGCCCCTGTTTGCTTTGAGGAGATGATGTGTGCATCAGGCGAATGGTCTAAAACAACCGAAAGGTTATGATAGCCACCACAGGAGCCAAGAATTACGATACGGGATTTTTTGTTCAGTCGCTCCAGTGTTAGTGGCAGGTGGTAACTATGTCCACGGTGGATAACAACGGTAGGTGAAATCCCCTTAGAAGCAAGATACTCGCACAGTTGCTTTTGCGACTCTTCATCCTCTGGCTCCGGCAGTGGGTTGTTGGCGTAGATCACAATTGGTTTGCCAGAAATAGAAGTTATGGTAGTCCAGTATTTACTATTGCTGACCTTCCATTTCCCATCTCTGAAGTTGCCCATAAAGCTGGCGTAAGAGTTCTTGCCGTCTTCATCCCCATAAAAGAACACCTGCTGATAAACAACCCCTGAATCGTCAACCAGATTTTTGTACTGCACGAGATTGATCGGTGGCAGGCTCAATATTTCCGATTGTGCCTGTATAGCCGCCTGATTGTCGCTTCCTTTTAACCCGTTGAATAGTGTTGCAAGCAATGCATATACGCGCATTCCCTTCATGCTTCTTTCCTTGTAAGAGCGTTCGTAATTAGCACGTACTTCTTTTTGAAGAAAGTCAATAAGCTTCGGGTCGTTAATGCTGCCAAATGCATCTGCCACATCCACCGCATCTTCCAGGTCATCATCCGCCCCTTTATCCAGACCTGCAATAAAGTCTTTCATTAGCTTCGACTTCGTGTTCTCATCCATCGTTCCCAGGAAGGTGCTGAGCGTGTTGTAGCCGGCACACATTCTGATAAAAGTTCGGAATTTGTCATAATGCACCTGAGTCAGCAGATCGCCACCTTTTACAGTGTCGCCCATGCGTTCCATCATTCTTTTGAAAGTTCCCACGAAAGAACTGGTATAGATCTCATCCTGTCCATACACCATGATGTAATAAAGCTGTATAGGAGTAAATCCCTCAATGGTTTTAAACCGGACAGCGTCTTTTTCCTCGTGCAGATCGTTCATGTCGCGCACATACTTCAGGCCGCGGTATTGGATCTCGTCGCTGAGGGTTTTATCTCCCAGACCACCCTCATTATCTACCTTCAGGCCTACCAGGCTTTTATAGAAAAGATCATAGTTAGAAGTGATCTGATCAATTTCTGCAATAGTTTTCTTCTTGTTGTAGATATCAGCAAGGAATGGCATTGCCTTTAGCGGCGATTTTGATTCTGTGGTAATACGAACGATTGTCTGCACCAACGGGTCAGAACATCTGCGAACTGCATTGCTTAGGGTATAATTTGTTGAAGAGGCGAAGTTGTATATCTCACTCGGCACCACTTTGGCCGCTTCAGCAATAATGTCGCATGCAAATGGATCTTTGGCATATTCCGACAGTCGTTTAATCATCATTGCCGGCTCTTTCCTGCCCATTGTTGTATAGACATAAGCGCGGGCTTCGCGATTGTTTTCCAGAAGCTGGGAATTGGTCAGGGAATAGATATCCGGGTGGGCCTTTACGAAAGAAAGCAATTTCCCCTCATGCCTGGCTATAAGCATGTTGCGGAAGTTGGTAACGGTTCTTCTCCAGAAGATCGGATCCACACGGGTATCAGCATTGTACTTCCGGACCAATTCATAAAGGTCGGATAGGTAACGGATCTTTTGCTGCCCTTCTGAAAAGCCAATATCATCATTAAACGGAATGTTCTCAATCATTACCTGCATCTGATCCACATCTCTTAGGATGGACTGAGTAAGGAGATTTGTAGAAACTGTATCCTCCGAGAAGAAGATAAAGCCGTCTACTCTTCCATCAGAAGCGTCTGCCCCCCTCTGCACACGGTCAACCTTTTCATGCCACATTTTTCGCTGCAGCGGTATGGGATTGACAAGAGTGTCAATATCATAAATGGTAATTTCCGGCGCTATTTTTTTTCTTCTTCTGCGTTGGGCATCCGAACTATCGGGATAGATCATTAGCACCATTAGTAATACAGTAAGGACAAAGGGGATCTTTCTAATCATTATATTGAAGCTTCTTAAGTCAAATAAAGCAAAAACGGTGCTGAGTTTCACAGAGATATCGTATTGTCTGCGGCACGGCCGCATATTACAAAAAACGAACCTTCTGTCTTGTTAAAAAAAAGAGGTGATAAGCAGCATAAGAAAGGGATTACTTCCTTTATTTTAAAAAGAGTAATCCCTTTGCTGGGTCAAATTCAGGGAGTTATAAACAGATAAAAAGCTAACCTACATTCCAGCCCGGGTAGAGTGGGAATTGCTTCATAAACTCATTTACTTCGCCTTTTACCGTATTAATGATTTGTTCATTGTCAGGGGCCATCAACACTTTGTCCAGCCATTCCACAATCTGGGGCATGTGCTGTTCTTTTAATCCACGGGTTGTAACCGCCGGTACCCCTACACGAATGCCGGAAGTGACGAACGGAGACTTATCATCGAACGGTACCATATTCTTATTCAGCGTAATATCGGCTTTCACCAAGGTGTTCTCAGCTTTCTTGCCACTGATGTTTTTGTTGCGCAGATCTATCAACAAAAGGTGGTTGTCTGTGCCGCCGGAAACGATGTTGTATCCTTTGTTCATAAACGTCTGGGCTATGGTCTGCGCGTTACTGATAACCTGCTTTGCATAGTCAGTGAAATCAGATTGAAGGATTTCAAAAAACGAAACCGCTTTGGCAGCGATCACATGCTCCAGCGGGCCGCCCTGTGTGCCGGGAAATACGGCCAGGTCAATCAGCTGGCTCATCATCCTTATATCTCCTTTCGGTCCTGTTATGCCCCAGGGGTTTTCAAAGTCATTCTTCATTAGTATCACGCCGCCTCTTGGTCCGCGAAGGGTCTTGTGGGTGGTAGACGTTACGAAATGACAAGCGTCGAACGGACTTTTTAATAGTCCTTTTGCTATCAGGCCTGCCGGATGGGCAATATCTGCCAGGATCAGCGCACCTATTTTATCTGCGATGCTGCGAATACGTGCATAATCCCAATCACGACTGTAGGCAGAGGCCCCACAGATAATGAGTTTAGGCTTATGCTGCTGCGCCTGCGTTTCCATCATGTCGTAATCTACAAGTCCGGTGTCTTTGCTTACGCCGTAGTGTATTGCATTGTATAGTTTGCCTGAGAAGTTTACCGGTGAACCGTGAGTCAGGTGTCCACCCATGCTTAGGTCCAGGCCAAGAATCGTATCGCCGGGCTGAAGGCATGCCAACATAACTGCCGCATTGGCTTGTGCACCGCTATGTGGTTGTACGTTGACATAAGTCACTCCAAAGATTTCCTTTGCACGATCTATTGCCAGTTGTTCACTCTGATCTACCACTTCGCAGCCGCCATAGTAGCGCTTGCCTGGGTATCCTTCTGCATATTTATTGGTCATCACGTTGCCCATGGCCTTCATTACCTGGGCAGAAGTGAAGTTTTCAGATGCAATCAGCTCCAGTCCGCGGCGCTGGCGTTCCAACTCTTCTGATATAAGGTCGAAGATGGCAGTATCTCTTTGCATTGTTTTTAATTATACAGGTGGAATTGCTGCACGGAAAATACTCGTTAGCAGCTACAAAATTTTTGCGGCTGCAAAGTAATAATTTTTAAGATAGGTAGAAATGACGAACAGAGGTACGTGTTCATATTGCTGATAGCATTCCGTTTAATTTCGCCGCGCCTGCATTTGCTGCTGCCTGTAGTATTGGTAGCGATAGTAGTTTGCTGCTTCGATTTCGCGAACTACCGACTCAATATCCCTGTCGTCACCTTCAGGGTCATAAGCCTTTTTTAGGTTGTTGCTAAATAGTAGCGCTACGGATTGATAAACCACGGCATTAAAGCCGCCTTTCACTTCTTTGATTATACTGTAACAGTTCCTGCCTGTTTGCCTGTTGATCAGTTTAACCAGCACCTGCCCCTGGCTGATCGTTAGATTTTCCAGGTCACCTTTAAACTTTGCTTTCAGTTCCTTTTCTATTGATTTCATGTAGGCCTTCTTAGCCTTTTCCTCCGGTATCATTGCCAGTTTTTCGTTCACATCTTTCAGTACCCCTGCAGCGATCACTGCATACGGATATGTTTTATATACATTATAGCGAAGCCGGTTAAACTGTGTCTGTTTGCGCGCCCATTTTTTGGGCAGGCGATCTAACACTTCAAAATCGTCGAGAAAAATATTGGCAATCGTGTCGCCATTCTCGATCACAGCGCCTAAGAGAATAGTATCCGTAGCAGACTTTTGCTGTGCGGCCGACCGGAAGCTGAGCAGCAGCAACATAGGGATAAGAAATAGCGAGATACACCTCCGGCACATAGTATATAAAGCTCCTAAATTTTAATGGAATTTAACCGCTATGGTAACCCTTACGATGAAAAAAGATACGTTAAAACTGTCAAAGGTGCCGTTGCAATCTTTTATACCATGCACCACAGGTTTAAGGTACTTTTGTTTTTTAATTCTTTTCGGATGAAAAAAGCTGCTTTTCCCATAGCAATTTGTCTTATTGCCTTTCTTGCCGCCTGTGTTACCGACCAAAAGCCACTTGACGACAGTCGGCGTGACGCGATGGTAGACTCGATCGTTGGTACAAAAACAGGTGAACTTAGCAGTCAGGCTGCCGAAGATCTGGATCGCAGAAGGGCTATTGAGGTAAAGGCAAAAGCCGATTCGCTGGTGCAGGCATTTCGCGATTCTGCTTTGGATGAAAGTGCTAAGCCTGACAATACGATCCCCAATCATATACCGATGCCGTAGGTATTGCTGCGGTTCGCGTTCATGTCCTTCCAGGGGCATTCACTCTCCGTTCGTCATTGCTTAATCTTATCAGCGCCCTGACATGGTTGCAAAAACACGGAAAGTTAAAGACCTGCTTCGGGCAAATGTTCCTATTTAGGTAGTAGAGAGGCCTGCCTTTGGAGGTTTTGCATTGGATGGTCGTTCTGTCCATGAGGCTTTTCTTTCTGAATTTTACTGAAAAGGAGTCTTCCTTTCGTCGTAGCCAATGTTCCTTTTCCCAAAACCGATGTTCCTTTTTCTAAAACCAATCGTCCTTTTTCCGAAACGAATCGTCCTTTTCTCGTAACCAATGTTCCTTTTCTCAAAACCAATGTTCCTTTTCTCGTAACCAATGTTCCTTTTCCCAAAACCAGTATTCCTTTTTCTAAAACCAATTGTCCTTTTCTCAAGACCAGTGTTTCTTTTTCTAAAACCAATCGTCCTTCTCTCAACACCAATGTTCCTTTTTCCGAAACGAATCGTCCTTTTCTCGTAACCAATGTTCCTTTTTCTAAAACCAATCGTCCTTTTTCCAAGAGGAATAGCCGATTTTGACAGCCAACTTGTACAACGTTTCTATTTCCTGGCAGGAGTGCAGCAAAAGGTGTCACTTCCGACTAAATTTTTACATATTGTTACTGTTGAGGGAGTTAATTTTGAAACATGAATAAAGCCGGTTGGATTAGCGCCTTGCTGATCGCGTTATTTTGCTTTAGTAGCGTCACTGCGCAGGAGGTGATCTATTCCCCCTATGAAAATTTTGATCTTCGCTCCGGCGATTTTTCTGTGGTAGGAAAGATAGACGGGAAGATTTACACATACCGCTCCTCGTCAGATGGTGCTTTTCTCGATATCTATAATGATGCAATGGAAAAAGCGGCAACTGTAGTACTCGATTTCTTTCCAAAGAAGATTTACGCTACCCGCTTTATCAACTATAGCAATAAGATGGTGGTGCTCTATCAGGCCGTGGAGACCGGCAAGGTTATTCAATATGCAGCTTTGCTGGACGAAAATGGAAGATTGCTAAAAGGCCCCATTCTGCTGACCTCCGCTAAGACGGGTATTTTCGGTCCGAGCAAGGATTATTTCTCCTCGGCTGTAAGCGATGATAAAAAGCAAATTCTGGTTTATGCTATGGAAGACGACGGTGAAGAGCTTCGTTTCACGGCCATATGGCTGGACGATCAGCTGGATAATCTGCAACGAGGGGCGGCTACATTTAGTGCACAAAACAATATTGCAGAAGGGAACGGCATCCTGGACAACGAAGGTAATTTTTACCTCCCTGCATTTACCCCCACAGGGAGTCATAATTATGCGGATCAGGTCTGGCTGTTGACACTCACTAAAGGAGGCAGAAGATTTTATTCTAAAGAACTGCCGCTGAACGATAAGTATTCTACCAGCCTTTATATGAAGCTTGACGAGGTAAACCATAGAATCTATACTGGAGGCTTTTATTCAGATAAGAAGAATGGTAACTATGAAGGGGTTATCTATGCCTATTACGACCTTAATGACAGTAGCTGGGTGAACAGAAAGAATCTTGCTTTTGATGACCAGATAAGAAATGCAAGCGGTGAGAGAAATAAGAAGCGAGCTTTTAATAATTACGAGGTAAAGCAAATGATCCTCAAAAAGGACGGTGGATTTGTATTGATTGCAGAAGACTTTTCAATTACCACAAGAACCACCACGCCAGGTTGGGGAGGCTATTACTATTCTTACTATTACAGTCCTTTCATGTCTCAGTCTATAAGGGAGTACAACTATAATGATCTCTTCGTGGTGTCTTATGATGGCAATGGCGTGCGTGATTGGAGCACTTTTATCAGAAAGAATCAGTACTCGCAGGAAGATGGCGGCATTTTCTCATCCTATGGTCTTATAAATGCCGGAGGTTCTCTCGGGTTTCTTTTTAATGACTTTAATACAAGGGTATCAAAAATCCAATTGGCGACAGTGGGTGGCGATGGGAAACTGGATATGCGCTCCCTGGCAGAGGGTACCGCTAATGATCCTGACTGGCTGCCGCGCTCCGCAAAGCAGGTGGGACTGAAGGAACTGGTAGTCCCTTGTTTGAGAAGAAGACAATTATGCTTTGCTAAAATTGTATTTTAGCGCCCTTAATCCGCCGATGTGCTGCAACTGTTTCGCAATTACAGTCCTTTTACCGTAATCATATTAGTAATTGCTGCTTTTCTGATGAAGCTGCAAGCTTTATTGCACCCGGTGGCCCCGCAGGCAATGCCCGACCATGTGCTATTTGCATCGCTTCTTCAGGTACTCGGTTACGCTTTTGAAAGCGCCTTTGCATACACACTACTTGGGGTGGCTATACTGATCAGTCAGGCACTCTTCATTAATCATATAACAGTAAAGCACAAGCTATTTACAAGAAACACTTACCTACCTGCCTTTTCTTATCTTTTGCTTACCTCCCTCAATCCTGCGTTCAACTATTTTAGTGAGCCGTTGCTCATCAACTGGCTTGTGCTGATATCGGTAAACATTATGATGTCGCTCAGTCAAACTACACAGCCACGAAAGCAAATATTCAATGCGGCTTTTGCAGTTTGTCTTCCGGCACTGTTCCAGTTTCCTGCTGTTGGTTTTATTCTCTTATTTTTCCTCGCACTCGTTTTTCAGCGCAGCTTCAATATTGGTGAGTGGACTGTGGGATTAATGGGCTATCTGACACCAATTTATTTCTTTGCCGGCGTATTGTTCCTTGCCGATGATCTTCACATATTTCAGCATATCGTACAGGTAGGGTTTGCTTTTCCGCAGCATTTAGTGCATCCCGTATACATGATCGGCACAACAGCAGGGTTATCTATCCTTGTATTTATAGGAAGTATCGGGCTACAGCAGCAGTTAAACGCCCTTACTATCTACATTCGGCGCGCCTGGGGGCTTGTTTATGCCTATCTACTTGTCTCTGTTTTGGTCACCTTTATAGCCGTGTCGTTTGTAAATGCGGAGTGGCTCATTATTATGCCGGCATTGAGTATCCTTATCGCTCATGCCTTTTCCTTCGAAAAAAATAAATGGTTTAGTAATTTTACGTTCTATTTTTCCCTGCTTTTATTAATCTTTTGCCAGTTGGCGCTAAATAAGTAATAAAATAAATGAAATTCGGAGTTATCGTTTTCCCTGGTTCCAATTGCGATCGTGATATGATACATGCTTTGCAGGACGATCTAAAACAGGAAGTAGTGACGCTATGGCATAAAGACCGCGATCTGAGCATGTTTGGTAAAGACGACTGCATTGTATTGCCGGGCGGGTTCTCTTATGGCGACTATCTGCGTTGCGGCGCATTGGCCCGTTTTAGTCCCATGATGGAGCAGGTGATCAACTTTGCTAACGAAGGAGGAAAGGTGCTGGGGGTGTGTAACGGCTTTCAGATATTGTGCGAAAGTGGACTGCTGCCAGGTGTGTTGCTGCAAAACGACCATCAGAAATTCATTTGTAAGAACATTTTCATTAAAAGCGAAAGCCAGGAAAACCTGATTGGAAAGAATGTAGCACAACAGGTATTGAAAATACCCGTGGCGCATGGAGAAGGAAGATATTTTGCAGATGCCGCCACAATGGAAGAGCTGAAAAAGAATAACCAGATCGTTTTTCGCTATTGTGACGAAAAAGGTGAGGTACACATAGATGCTAATCCGAATGGCTCAGCAAGTAATATTGCGGGTATTTGTAATGCCGGAAGAAATGTATTTGGAATGATGCCGCACCCTGAAAGGGCTGCCAGCGACGCATTGCACAATATTGACGGCAGAATGATACTCGATGCATTCACACAAATGAACTGATATGAAGAAACTGATCTTTTTATTTTCTGCCCTCTGCTTCCTGCTTTCTGCCTTCCTGCCCCCGGTAGCTAAGGCGCAGATGACCGCCGATCCTACTGACTGGAAGTACCAGGTAAAGAAGAAGGGCGCAGATAAATATGAACTGATTTTTGAAGTAAACCTAAAGGACGGCTGGCATATATTCTCTCAAAAGCCGGGTGATGACTTCATAATACCACCTTCTTTTAACGTAAAAGCCAATAAGAGCGTGAAGCTTTTAGGAAAGGTAGAAGAAAAGGGAAAGCTTAAGACTGAAAAGATAGACGGCATTGACAATCCTGTACGCTATTACGAGTCAAAAGCAGACTTTGTATTGCTGGTAAGTGCAAAGCCAGGCACAAAGATCACCGGCGACCATGTATATCAGGTATGCAGTAATACAATGTGCCTGCCACCTAAGAAGAAGCATTTCGAGTTTGTGATAAAAGACTAAGGAAACGCTAAATTCCTTTTCCTCTGCTCTGAATACCCCAACTATAAAGAGCCCTTTACTTTCTTTGTAAGCATAAGCTATAGCAAATTAATATGCAGCATATTACCAGATTTTTTATTGTTTTCATTTTCTTTCTTTCCATAGGGAGTGCTGCCACTGCCCAAATGATCCAGGATCCCACCACCTGGAAGTATGAGGTAAAGAAAAAAAATGACAGTACTTATGACCTTATTTTCCGCCTTAATTTAAAAGAGCATTGGCATATTTATGCGCTAAATCCCGGAGGGGATGGCATGGAGATTCCACCCAAGTTTTCTTTCGATAACAATCCTATTGTTAAAGCGGTTGGGAAAATTAAGGAGATCGGGAAAAAGGTATCGATTGACATAGACGGTATTGACGGGACGGTCCATTACTTTTTGAATAACGTATCCTATGTTCAGACGGTTCATGTAAAGGGAAATACAGAAATAAAGGGCAAGCATTCTTACCAGGTCTGCGATGAAAGCATGTGCCTCCCATCAAAGAAAAAAAGTTTTTCCTTCAGGATAACTGATTTTTCTGCTGCTACGCCAAATGCCGAAACGCCTTCTATAGATACTAATATAGCAACTGCGGACACTGTTGCTGCATCCGTCCCGAATGATACAAGCAAAAATCTTGCTTCTGTAACAAATACAGATAAGTCAGATCAGGGGAATAATAAGAAACAGCAACAACGAGGCCTGCTTTGGCTATTCTTCATGGCGCTGGGAGGCGGTATTGCCGCTGTTATTACGCCTTGTGTCTATTCTATGATCCCCATCACCGTCAGCTTTTTTACCAAAAGAAGTAAGACACGCTCAGAGGGTATTAAGAACGCGGTGTGGTACTCATTGTCTATTATCCTCATCTTTACAATACTCGGCGTGCTGATCTCAGCGGTCTTTGGAGCAAACGCATTAAACAATCTTTCTACCAATTGGATAGCAAATCTTATTTTCTTTATAATCTTTATTCTTTTTGGTATTTCTTTTCTTGGTGCATTCGAGATCACACTGCCGTCCTCATGGACAAGCAAGACAGACTCCAAAGCAGGCATTGGGAGCTTCAGCGGCATTTTCTTCATGGCACTGACGCTGGTAATCGTCTCTTTCTCCTGCACTGGCCCTATTGTGGGTCCGCTGTTGGTATTAGCTGGCAGTGGAGGTATTGCTGGTCCTGCAGTTGGCATGTTTGGCTTTTCTCTTGGTCTTGCCCTGCCCTTCGCATTATTTGCCGTGTTCCCTGGATTGCTGAATAAAATTGCAACATCGGGTGGCTGGCTCAATCAGGTCAAGGTCGTATTAGGCTTCATTGAGCTAATGCTCGCAATGAAGTTTCTCTCAAATGCAGATCTGGCACAAGGATGGCGTTTGCTGGACAGGGAAATTTATATCGCTATATGGATTGTATTGTCAGTATTACTTGGCCTGTACCTGTTGGGCAGGCTGAAGCTGTCGCATGACGATGCCTCTCCTAAAAACATTTATGGACAGGAATATGTTTCCATCTTCAAGCTATTCCTTGCTATTGTCTCCTTCACCTTTGCGGTCTATTTATTGCCAGGCATGTGGGGTGCTCCTTTGAATGGTATGAGCCAGTTCTTACCACCAATGGGCACGCAGGACTATGTTGTTAGCAATGGAGGAGGTGCAGGAAGCAACCATGCTGAGGGAAACAGCAGCGTAGCGCCTCAGAAATATGTGAAGGACATGAAAATATATGAGCCTCCTGTTGTTGTTCAATCAGGTTTGGTTACTTACTACGATTATGAAGAAGCGCTGAACGCAGCCAAGATTTTAAAGAAGCCTGTGATGCTGGATTTTACAGGTATCAACTGCGTGAATTGCCGTAAGATGGAAAGTCAGGTTTGGAGCCAGCCAGAAGTGATGAAGCGCCTTAAGGAGGATTTTATTATTGCCTCTCTGTATTGCGACTATGATAAGATCGAACTGCCAAAGGATCAGCAGTTTTTTTCAAAAGAGTTGAATTCACAGGTTGTGACATTAGGCGACTGGAATGAGCACCTTCAGGCATCGAAATTCAATTCCAACTCACAGCCGTTCTACTTTTATGTAGACGAAAATGGGAACAAGCTGGTAGAAAATGGATATTCCTACGACCCTGATGTACAGAAGTTTGTGGATCATCTGGAGAAGGTAAAGGAGGCGTATCGGAAGAGCCACAATTAAAAGAGTGCCGCTGCTTAAATAGATAGTTTTTGTCTGATCTGAATACCATTCTTCGATTAAGACACCCGCTTCTTAGGATAATTACCTAACGCAATGATCAAGAACGTCACAATTTCCCTTCTGCCTCACCAGGCCACAGAAGAAGTCTCCATTAAGGAACATCTGGCATCAGAGCTTTCTGTTGCACCTAAGCGAATTACCGGTTACAAAATAGAAAAGCGATCAATCGATGCACGCAGCAGACAGCCTAAGGTGGTACTGCAACTATCAGTGTTTATCGACCAGATGGAAGGAAAAGTCATTGCTTTCGATCCTCAATTAAAGAATGTAAGTAATGCACCGCATGTTGTTATCGTCGGGGCTGGTCCGGCCGGGCTATTTGCAGCACTGCAATTGATAGCGCTTGGTTTGAAGCCGGTCATCCTGGAGCGCGGTAAGGATGTACGAAGCAGGCGCAGGGATCTTGCCGCCATGAACAAAGAAGGTATCGTGAACCCGGAGTCGAACTACTGTTTTGGTGAAGGTGGCGCGGGTACTTATAGTGATGGAAAGCTATATACACGCTCCACCAAGCGCGGAGATGTAAAGAAGATTTTGCAGCTTTTTGTTCATTTTGGCGCCGATCCTACCATTCTTTACGAAGCGCACCCCCACATAGGCACCAACAAGCTACCACATATTATTGCCGCGATAAGGGAGCAAATTACAGAATGTGGGGGCGAGGTGCTGTTCAATACCAGGCTTACGGATATCTTGCTGGAAGGCGATGCCGTAAAAGCGGTGAAAACTGCCGATGGCAGCACTATCTCATGCAGTGCAGTAATTCTTGCCACAGGCCATTCTGCACGCGATATTTTTTCCCTGCTTGAAAGGAAGCAGATATCCATAGAAGCAAAACCTTTTGCGCTTGGCGTTCGTATCGAGCATCCACAGGCGCTGATAGATAAAGCTCAGTATAAATGCGATGTCCGCGACCCTTTTTTGCCACCGGCCAGTTATTCACTTGTTGCCCAGCAAAATGGAAGAGGCGTCTTTTCATTCTGTATGTGCCCGGGCGGTATCATTGCCCCGGCAGCTACAGCACCCGGCGAAGTTGTGGTAAATGGCTGGTCTCCTTCAAAGCGAAATAACCCTTATGCCAATTCCGGAACCGTTGTCGCTGTTGACGAAAAGGATTATTCCCTTTATGGCTTTCATGGCAATCTGGCCGGTATGCATTATCAGCAGATGGTAGAAAGGAAAGCCTTCGAAGCAGGCGGCGGTCAACTCGTAGCGCCAGCCCAGCGAATGGTAGATTTTGTGAATAGAAAGGTTTCATCAACCTTACCCGGATGTTCTTACTTGCCTGGCATCACCAGTACATCTTTATATGATATACTACCACGAGAAGTAAGCGGCGCGTTGCAAAAGGCAATGGTCGATTTTGGAAAGAAGATGAAAGGCTACTACACCAACGAAGCCGTGATGGTAGCAACGGAGAGTCGAACCAGTTCGCCGGTAAGGATACCCAGAGACAAAGCAACGCTGGAGCATCCTCAGATCAAAGGCTTGTTTCCGTGTGCTGAAGGGGCGGGATACGCAGGCGGCATTGTATCGGCTGCCATTGACGGAGAGCGGTGTGCACAAATGGCAGCAAACAGATTGTTGTCAATTTAATTCTTATAAATCGGTTTACGCCCGAGTGAATTCCGTTTCTCTCTAAGTGAATTCCTTTTTTCTCTAACTGAATTCCTTTTGTTATAAAGGGAATTCCTTTTTTCTCTAACCGAATTCCTTTTGTTATAAAGGGAATTCCCTTTTTCTCTAACCGAATTCCTTTTGTCATAAAAGGAATTTCCTTTTTCTCTAACTGAATTCCTTTTGTTATAAAGGGAATTCTCCGTCCTGCAAACGTCTCCTTTCTGGCATTTTTCGGTGGGCTAAGGGACTTTTGCATAACCAGGGTTCCACTTATTTTTGTGAAATGGGTAAACAAGGAATGTATGAAATGAAGAATCTCCGTCCTGCAAGCGTCTCCTTTTCTGGCGTTGCGCGGTAGCTAAGGGACGTTTGCAAGGAATGTATGAAATCAATAATCGCTGGAATTAAAAGATAATAGCTGCATCATCTAAAGGGGAAATGCATGCAAACGTCCCTGCCTCCCACAAGGCCGAACGGAGGAGACGTTTGCAGGACGGGAGCACCCTGAGGTCACGGAGCGGTGCGGCTGATGGCGGCGAACAGATTGTTGTCTCTGCAATGTTTGATGAGTTTCTACGATCAATGTAAAAAATAAAATTGTCAAAGCAGCTTATCAAAAATATGAATGATGCTTTGGAAGCTATATTTTTGGGGTATCTTACTGGCACTTAATCTTTTAGCATGACAAAAACTCCCTACAAAGATGTAACGTATTTATTGCCATACGGCACACAGACAGACGCCCCACCCAAAGAGGGCAATCAAATTTCAATGGTAACTTGTGCAGTTGCCGCCGACAGAGTAGACCAGACCTGGGATATTCTTTTTTTCTTTAAGTTTATTATGGGTACTAATATCGAAGCTTATGCAGCGGTGTGGGCTAGATGGACTCCTGAACTTGGGGATATATATCCAGATGAAGAAGAGACGTTAAACTGGCTAAAAATGGACGTTGGTCCAGGTGTGCTCAACGCTATGGATAAGGATGATATGGCCAATATCATATATAAGCCCCTTAAACCAGTATATCAGGAGCTCTTGCGCGGCTACTTTGAAATAGAAGGTGCGTCGCTGATCGAGCAGCAGCGCGCTGTAATGGACGATGTATATGATAATGACTATGGAGTTCCTATTCCCTATGAAGGTGGCTTTTCTGAATTGTTCGTTATCACATTTGATATACTCTACCTCGTATTGAAATCAGATATTATAATGGACGGCAGCTATTTTCGGCAGCG
>DATJDP010000004.1:0-3325 GCA_035497355.1 Flavipsychrobacter sp. | reverse complement strand
GTATTGATGGCTCAGTTCCCTTCTCCTGAAGTGGCACAACTAAGCTACGATTACCGTACGCTTGGCCTCGGTTATGCAAACCTTGGCTCTATGCTGATGGTGAGCGGTATTCCTTATGACAGTGAAGAAGCGAGAGCGATTGCCGGCGCTATCACAGCCATCATGAATGGTGTTGCTTATAAGACCTCAGCAGAGATGGCAAAGGCATTAGGGGCTTTCCCTCGCTTTGAAGAAAACAAAAAGCACATGCTTCGCGTAATGCGCAATCACCGCGCAGCCGCTTACGATGCTGCAGATGCTTATGAAGGTCTGGAAACAAAGCCAATAGGTATCAATGCAAAATACTGCCCTGCATACTTATTAAAGGCGGCCACCGACGCATGGGACAACGCGGTACAAATGGGTGAGCAATATGGCTACCGCAATGCGCAGGCTACAGTGATCGCACCTACCGGAACGATCGGACTGGTAATGGACTGCGATACAACCGGCATTGAGCCTGATTTTGCGCTGGTAAAATTTAAAAAGCTTTCAGGTGGCGGTTATTTCAAGATTATCAATCAATCGATACCTGCAGCACTTAGAAATCTTAAATATTCAGAGCAGGAAATTGATGCGATCGTAAAACACGCTAAGGGTCATGGAACATTTGCAGGTGCTCCTTTCATTAATCATCAAAGCCTGAGTGAAAAGGGATTTATCGGTGAGGAATTGAAGAAGCTCGATACTGCCGTGGAGAGCGCATTTGAAATCGGTTTTGTATTTAATGCTTATAATCTTGGCGAAGAATGCCTGCAAAGACTTGGGTTTACTGCCGAGCAATATTTTGCTCCTGATTTCAACCTGCTGGAAGAACTTGGGTTTAGCGATGACGAAATTGATGCAGCCAACGACTATGTGTGTGGTACGATGACGGTAGAAGGTGCACCTTATCTGAAAGACGAACATCTGCCGGTATTCGATTGTGCTAACAAATGCGGTAAAAAAGGCGAGCGTTATATCCATCCTCATGGACATATTCGTATGATGGGTGCTACTCAGCCATTTATCAGTGGTGCAATCTCGAAGACCATAAATCTTCCTCATGAAGCAACGGTAGATGAGATTAAAGATTGCTACCATCTTAGCTGGCAGTTGGGCATTAAAGCCTGTGCGTTGTACCGCGATGGCTCTAAGCTTTCTCAACCGCTGAGCAATAAGAGTGATAAGAAAAAGAAGGCAGTTAGCAGCGGACAGTCGGCAGAGAAGGAAGGCAATGAAATAAATGAAGTGAACATCAATACGCCGCAGATTGTGGATATGGGTCAGCTCACCATTAATGAACTGCTCGAGGAAGTAAATAAGCGCGTACAGGCTAGTCCTGATACCCAACTAAAGCGCGAGCTAAGCCGCATCGTAGAACGCAAACAACTTCCTTCAAAACGGCCGGGCTATAACTTTAAGGCAAAAGTAGGCGGACAAGCTTTATTCGTGCGGACAGGTGAGTATAGTGATGGCACCCTGGGTGAGATATTTCTGGATATGGCCAAAGAAGGCGCAACAATGCGTAGTCTGATGAACAGCTTTGCAATAGCCATTTCGGTAGGCCTGCAATATGGTGTTCCGCTGGAAGAGTTTGTAGATAAATTCACTTTCACACGCTTTGAGCCGGCCGGTATTGTAGAACACCCTAATATCAAATCTGCGACCTCTGTTCTGGACTTTGTATTCCGTCTGCTGGCTTATGAATATCTCGACCGCACAGATCTGGTACATGTGCCGGACCCCGAAAGGACCAAGGGAAAGGATGAACATACGCACCACGAACTGTCTCAGGTTAGAGTTACAGCTCCTGTACAGAAAACAAAAGCGCCTTTAGCTCCTAAATCGGTTACTGCAGCCATTCCTAACACGGCGGATATAAAAAAGATGATGGGAACCAGTGCTGACGCACCTGTATGTCGTAACTGCGGGAATATTACTTTAAGAAACGGAACCTGCTATATGTGTCCGAACTGTGGCACAACTACCGGTTGCAGTTAATGATTTTTACGTTTTAGATTTACAACTCAAAAGCTGTCTCCATCGGGACAGCTTTTTTTTGTGCCGCCCTCTATTAATACCCCGTCGTTTCTTTTCGACCTACTCTTCCGCTATCGAGCTATATGCCTTGAAATAGTTTCTAAAAGGTATGTTAGTGAATACTTGCCATTCCGAAGTCGTTTTTTGATATTGTAGCGGTTATCACAGAACAATGCCGTTTATAAAAGTCTATATCCATTTTGTATGGAGTACGAAGAACAGAGAGCCTTTTCTTAAAACAAAAGAAATACGACAAAAAATGTGGGAGCATATTCGTGCAAACGCCCGACAGAAAGGTATTTTTATTGATTTTATAAATGGACACGAAGACCATTGCCATTGTCTTATTTCATTAGGTCCTGATCAAACCATTCAAAAGACAATGCAGTTGATTAAGGGAGAGTCTTCATTTTGGATGAACAAGCAAAATTGATTGCCTCGAAGTTTGAATGGCAGGATGAATACTTCGCGGTGTCGGTTTCAGAGTCTATTCTTGATAGAGTAAGGGAATACATTAAAAATCAGGAGGAACATCACAGGAAGAAGACATTTCAGGAGGAATATGATGAATTTCTAAAGAGATATGGGTTTCAAAAGTTTCAGGATTAGATAGGACAGACAGCAGTTTGGCTAAAGCCGGATGTCTGTGTTCTTTCTCCTTCCTCCTGCCAAAGGAGGAGGCAATTCACAGGAGGCTCCATTGAATAGCCCCCATTTTCAAATGGGGGTCTATTGAATAGCCTCCATTTTTAGATGGGGGCTCTATTTTGAATTGCCTCCATTTTCAAATGGAGAAAAAAAGAAAGGCTTGCGATCTGCAAGCCTTTCTTTAATATGATGAGAAATTCTCTTAGTTCTTCACAGGTAGAAAGGAATAGTTCTTACCGTATTCCATCATTTGCTGGAAGAAGCTGGTAGGATATTCGATCTTTACGTCTGTTATTTTATCACCATTTTTTACCGCAACCAGTTTCGGCTGAATAAATCCTTTATAAGGCTTGATATTCAATTTAGCATAGCGCTCCAGCACTTCTTTGTGCAATACCGGATCGACTTTTACTCCATAGGTTTCTACAAGCTTTTTAGCGGCTGCATAGTCGCCTTCAGATTTGATGCGTTGAATTTCCCGGAGCAGTTCGCCAAAAATGGTACGCAGCTTCTCATAGTCATTCACCTGCACATACGTCTTCCCGTCTTTCTTCACGAACTCAACCACACTATCCTTCTTGCCATGCTCATAGGCCCACATTGCTACCGTCTGACG
>DATJDP010000003.1:0-9546 GCA_035497355.1 Flavipsychrobacter sp. | reverse complement strand
TCCCAAAGAAGTTTCGGGACATCCCAAAGAAGTTTTGGGACATCCCAAAGAAGTTTTGGGACATCCCAAAGGAGTTTTGGGACATCACAAAGAAGTTTTGGGACATCCCAAAACCGCTCTGGTTTTTCAACTGGAGCCTTTTCGGCTTATACGTTTTGGGAACCCCGGAGCGGAAGGAGCTTTTAGACGGGTGAAATCGGCTCTGAAATGCTCCTGCATAAAAAAGAAGGCTATATCGGTTAGATACAGCCTCCTCAATTCCTTAAAAAACTCAGATATTAAACTATAGAAACGAGTTCGAGATCGAAAGTCAAATCCTTTCCGGCAAGGGGGTGGTTGGCGTCGAGTATCACTGTTTCGTCATTTACAGCTTCGATCACTACCGGGAAGACGTTGCCCATATTATCACTCATGTGCAGCTCCATACCTACTTCCGGCTTCATATCTGCAGGAAACTCAGATTTTGGATATTCCATCATCATATCGTCATTCCGCTGTCCGTATGCCTGTTCTACAGGTATATTCACTGTCTTTTTTTCGCCAGGTTGCATGTCCAGCATGGCTTCGTCAAAACCCTTGATTACCTGTCCGCTTCCTACGGTAAACTCAAGCGGATCACGACCCTCTGAGCTGTCAAAAGTGGAACCGTCGTCCAGTTTTCCGTGATAGTGTACGCGTACTGTATCGCCGCTCTTAACTTGTTGCATGATTCTTGATTTAATTATATCGAATAAATCGGCAAGGTAAGCCATATATTCAACATGGCAGGTCTATCTTTGGCATTTTTAACGCGGTAGTATGAGATGTTGGTTTTTATTTAGTTTAATAGCAGGTTTGATTTTAATAAATGGTAACGATGCTATTGCGCAGAAGCACATGAGCCATCCACAGGACTGCATTTCCGGTGCTGCCCGCATGGACCAATACCTTCCATTGCTAAAGGGGAAAAAAGTAGCACTGCTGATAAATCAGACTGCAAGAGTGGGAGAGAAACTGCTTGTTGACACCCTGCTCAGCAGGAAGGTAAACGTGGTAAAAATATTCGTACCCGAGCACGGGCTGCGCGGTGCTGTAGACGCCGGCGCTCATGTGAGCAACGATAAAGACGCCGCAACGGGGCTTCCTGTCATCTCGCTTTACGGCAAGAATAAGAAGCCGTCTAAAGAACAGTTGAAAGACGTGGATGTGGTGGTTTACGACCTGCAGGATGTGGGCGTAAGGTTTTATACCTACATTTCTTCTCTCGAATACCTGATGGAGGCCTGCGCCGAAAACGATAAAGAACTAATAGTGCTGGACAGGCCCAATCCTAATGGCTTTTATGTGGATGGTCCCGTGCTCGAAGAGTCGAACAGATCATTTGTAGGAATGCAGGAGATTCCGGTAGTATATGGTATGACTGTGGGCGAATATGCCAAGATGCTCGTGGGCGAGAAGTGGATTGATGATGCTAAAGACGTGAAACTCCACATCATTCCCTGTGCTGCATACGACCATTCAAAAAAATACCAATTACCGGTATCGCCCTCACCCAATTTAAAAAATATGGCGGCCATCTATCTCTATCCCTCTTTATGCTTTTTCGAAGGAACAGTGGTAAGCGTAGGCCGCGGAACAGAAAAGCCTTTTCAGCAATGGGGACATCCGGCATTCGAAGGCAAGTCAGACTATTTCTTCACTCCCAAAGCAATGACCGGCGCCAGCAAACCAATGTATGAAGGCCAGAAATGTTATGGCCAGTTTATTACAGACGATCCGCAGGTGGCACTCAGGGATATCAAAGACGGCTTAAACCTCGACTGGCTCATTAAAGCATACCAGTGGTACCCGGAGAAAGGCAAATTCTTCAATAACTTCTTTAAAACGCTTGCAGGCACCGACAAATTGCAAAAAATGATAGAAAAAGGCATGAGCGCAGCAGCCATAAAGGCAAGCTGGCAAAAAGATATTGACGCTTTTAAGGAAATAAGGAAGAAATACCTTTTGTATCCCGATTTCGAATAGTAATCAGCTGTCTCTTACACTATGCAAGCACTGTTTGTCGGATTATACCAGTTTCTTAAAAGGCACAAAGCCCTCTGCTGGATTCTGTTCTTTGGCACTTTTGCTTTATGGGTCATCCTTTCTTTGCAGGTAAGGTTTAAGGAAGATATCAGCAGCATGCTGCCCGATAGCAAGGCTATAAAGGCAATGAACAATGTGATCAGCCATACCCAGGCTGGTGAGCAGGTCATTTTCTTAATGTCGTTCAAAGACAGCACAACTGTGAATCCGGATAGCCTTATCAGTGCCGCCGACAATTTTAACCGGCAGGCGCTGAACAAGTACGACCAATGGATTGACACCATTTCCCTGCAGGTAGGTGGCGGAAAGGAGGAGGCGGTGATTGACATCTTTCAAAACAACCTGCCATTATTCCTTACAGAACAGGATTATAAAAGAATTGACAGCCTAACCACCCCGGAAGCCATTCGCAATACCCTTGCGCAAAACAAAAAGGTGCTGCTATCGCCGGCCAGTGTGGTGTTGAAGCAGTTTGTGGCTCAGGACCCCATAGGTATGAGCGCCCTCGTGTGGAAGAAACTTTCAGCGCTGCAGTTCGATCCGAGCTACGAACTATATGAGGGCTATCTGTTTAAGAATAATCAACGGCAGCTTACATTCTTCTTAAAACCAGAATATAAGGCATCAGAAACGGGAAAGAACAGCAAATTCTTTTCAGATCTGAACGACTTCATAGATGAATGGAAAGCCCAACATCCTGATATTCACATCACCTACTTTGGCGGGCCTGCGGTAGCGGCAGGCAATGCCTCTCAGCTGCGAACGGACACGATCGTTACCCTTTCGGTAACCATAATACTGCTTATTGCCCTCACCTATTACTTCTTCCGAAAGAAGCGAACGCCGTTGCTGTTGCTCGTTCCCGTGCTGTACGGCGCAAGCATGGGCATGGCAATAGTGTATCTTGTGCAAGGCTCTATTTCCGTCATTGCATTAGGCGCAGGCGCTATCATTCTGGGAATTGCCATAGATTTTTCTGTCCACTTCCTTTCCCATGCCCGGCATGCCAAAGATCTGCCTTCTACCATTGGCGAACTTGCCCATCCCCTTACCATTGGCAGCTTCACCACTATTGCAGCCTTCCTTTCCCTGCGCCTGGTGCATACGCCCATCCTTCAGGATCTGGGACTATTTGCGGCGGGTAGCTTAACAGGTGCCGCATTGTGCACCCTCATCTTTCTGCCGCATTTCCCGCTTGGTATCAGACATCACGAACAGCGCGAGACTGTATTTGACAAAATAGGGAAGTGGCGCCCGGAAAAGAACAAGTGGCTGGTGCTCAGTATTTTTCTATTGACGCCGGTGATGCTTTATTTCGCTCAGGACGTCGAGTTTGACAGCGACCTGATGCACCTCAACTACCTCTCTCCACGAATGGAAGAAGCGCAGGATGAGGTGAGTAAGGCAAATGCTATGGCGCTCAGTTCTGTTTTTGTGGTAGCCCACGGAGCCAATGAAGAAGAAGCGATGCAGCATCTTGAGGCCGCAAACGGAACAATCCAGCAACTGACAAATGAGGGGCTGGTAAAAAACGCTTCTAATCCGGTCAGCCTTTTACCATCGAAAGCAGAGCAACGGAAAAGAATAGAAAGATGGGATCGGTATTGGACAAAGGAAAAGCAGGCACAAGTCGTAGACAATGTGAAAAGCATTGCTCCGGCTCTCGGCTACAACCCTGAAGCGTTTCAGGCGTTTGCTGACAACATTAATAAAAGCTATACACCTCTGGACTCTTCCGCAACAGCGGTACTTAAATCGTTTTTCCCGGGTGGTTTTTCTACGGATACAAGCTCCTTCTCTGCTATTGCTGCTCTCCGTGTGCCGCAGGAAAACCGGGAAGCGGTGTTTAAGAATCTGGCAAAGGTGAACAATGTAACCGTGACAGACCGCCAGCAAGGCGCTCTGCAACTCGTGAAGATTTTGAATAAGGACTTTAATAATATTGCCCTTTACTCTTCACTGATTGTATTCTTTGCTTTGCTGATTGGGTACGGCAGGCTGGAGCTTGCTATTATGTCCTTTCTCCCAATGGTGGTTTCCTGGATATGGATTTTAGGATTGATGGCGTTGCTGGGACTGAAGTTTAATATAGTCAACATCATCATTTCATCACTCATCTTTGGTCTTGGAGATGATTATGCCATCTTCACCATGGATGGACTGATAGAGAAGTACAAAACAGGAAGCAACAAGTTGATGTCCGTGCGGGCTGCAGTATATGTGTCGGTAGCCACGGTAATTATCGGTCTTGGGGTATTGCTGCTGGCAAAACACCCCGCACTCAGATCTATTGCTTTTATATCTGTCACTGGCCTTGTATGTGTTTTATTTATCTCCCAGACATTACAGCCCTTCCTGTTCAACTGGTTTGTGCAAAACAGAGCGAATAAGAGATTTCTTCCCTTCACTATCTGGAGTTTTTCGAAATCTGTTTTTGCCTTTGCTTATTTCTTTACAGGCTCCTGGATGCTTACTCTTGTGGGCGCAGTACTGACCAACCTTCCCTTCGCAAAAGAAAAGGGGAAGCTGTTCTTCCATAAATTCCTGAGTGCATATACCTGGAGTATGATGCACATCATGCGCAATGTGAAGACGAGGGTTATAGGAAGGGAAAATGCAGACTTCAGTAAGCCGGCCATATATATAGCCAATCATTCATCTTTTCTGGATATCCTTTGTACTACTATGCTGCATCCCCGTCTGGTGCTCCTTACCAATAAATGGGTCTGGAAGTCGCCGGTGTTTGGTGCTGTGGTACGGATGGCTGAGTATTACCCCGTGGCGGAAGGTGCGGAAGATGGCCTGGAGCCGTTACGGGATCTGATAAACAGGGGGTACTCTATAATTGTATTTCCCGAAGGCACACGGTCTTTCACCGACAAGATTAAACGTTTTCATAAAGGTGCATTTTACATTTCGGAAAAACTGAAGCTGGATATTGTGCCGCTGGTATTGCACGGCATTCATTATACCATGCAGAAAAGCGACTGGTTGCTAAAGGACGGCGCCTCCACGGTATATATTTATCCGCGTGTTCCCTATAATGATCCGGTTTCAGGAAATAATTATAGCGAGAAGACCCGCTACTTTACTAAGTCCATGCGGGATGAGCTGGATAAAATAAAGACACAGAAAGAAACGCCATCCTACTTCAGAGAACAGTTGTTAAGAAGTTATACTTACAAAGGTCCAAGTCTTGAGTGGTATTGCCGTATCAAAACGAAGCTGGAGAAGAACTATGAGCCTTTCCATCAGGTACTTCCGCGCAGTGGGCGGTTTTACGACTTAGGCTGTGGCTACGGATTTATGACCTACATGCTCCATTGGGCAGCACCTGGCAGGAAGTTCATTGGCGTTGATTATGACGAAGAAAAGGTTGAAACCGCACAGCACAACTTCCTGCGGGATGAAGATGTCCAGTTCGCGCAGGCGGATCTGACCAGATATCCTTTAGATACCTGCGATGGTGTTATTATTAGTGATGTGTTGCACTATTTACTCCCTGACCAGCAAAAGGATCTTTTGGATCGTTGCTATGAGGCGCTAAATGAGAACGGCATGCTGATTATACGGGATGGCATTTCGGAATTGCAAAAGAGAATAGAAGGCACCAGGCGTACGGAAGTATGGAGCACTAAAATCATGAAGTTCAACAAAACCCAAAATGAACTTCATTTTATTTCCCGCGCATTTATTGAGGCATTTGCACAGGAGCGCAATATGAGTATTGAAGTAATGGATCTGACAAAATATACAGCGAATCTGACGTTTGTTTTGAGAAAATAACGCATTGTACTTTTTAGTAAAGACCGAACCTCTTCTGACTTATGCTGCCAGACTCGTGTTTGCACATCGGCTGTCACACCAATATACAGTACTGTTCGATACTTGTTGCTCATTATGTAGACATAGCTTTTCTGCATCGATAGGTAGGCCTGCGATAGCAATCTACTTCTTGAAGATCATAATCATCCTGGGGGAGTCGAAAGGGTGGTAGCTATTCAGCTGGTAGTCTCCGAAAGTGCTGACGAGTGATAATCCTGCTTTTTTGAACATGTCGACGAAATCGGAAAGGGTAAATGCAGCTACGCTTTCTCTGTAGTGTCTTTCCTTGTCGTCGTTATCCTTAAAGTAGATATCCTTGATGAAATGATTATCGAGCAACTGGCGTTTCAAATGAAACTCATAGTTACCGCGCTGCACAGTCTCTTCTGCCACCAGTTGGCTTAAAGAATGTTCCTTGTTCAGGTAGTCAACTACGAGGAGGCCTCCTTTTCTGAGGCCTGCAGCAAATGATTTTGCTGCCATCAGATGGTCGCGATCGGTTGCAAAATAGCCGAAGCTGGTAAAGAAGTTGAAGGAATAGTGAAAGTAATTAATATAAAAAGGGTAGCGCATATCATGCACGAAAAAATGCAAATGCTCGTTTTCGTGCTTTTTTGCTTTTTCTATACTTGGGTGAGAAAGGTCGATGCCTGTAACGTCAAAGCCGTAATTGGCAAGCTGGATAGAAAAGCGGCCTTCTCCACAGGCGATGTCACACATGCAACTCTTTGGCAGGGGCTGCAAATAATTAATCAGTTCTTCTACAAATGCCTCCGCTTCCAGTTCGTCGCGATGCTGATAGAGGATATGATAGTAAGGTGAACCAAACCAGCTTTCAAACCAGTCCACTTGTTTCTGTTGCATAGAAAAGATTACTGCAAAAATAGTACGCAGCCCTTACGCTAACAACGAAAACGTCAATTGTTTTAATGCTTTAGGGTAAAAGCCGTAAGCTTAAAAGCTGTTTTCCTTGTTAATCTTGCCAGCACCGGCGTAATAACGCGACCAGTAAGCGTCGTCAAGACTGCTAATCATGACTCCCTGACTGGATGAAGCATGAACAAAATAATTGTTCATCAGATAAACACCTACATGTGAAATACGCTTGCCATGAATATGAAAAAATACCAGATCTCCTTCATTCAAACTGTCCTGATTGAATACGAATCGACACATATGAAACTGTTGAAGAGCTGTGCGAACAAGGTTGGTGCAAAATACATTTTCGTAAAGGCGCTGCACAAATGCGGAGCAGTCAATGCCGTTCTTATCGTCGCCGCCGAGGCGGTAACGAACTCCATACCAGTCTTCAATAAAGCCATATAATGGAAGATTAGTGATCGTAGTTGGCACCACTTGCAGCAGCTCCGAGTACTTTCTCTGAAGCATATTCGTTACCGAAAGGTTTATCGGTTTATGCTCGGAGACTTTTTCTTTTGTAGCGGCGATCCTGATATTAGTTGTATTGCTTCCCAAAGCAATGTCATCGAGAAACTCAGGCTGAGTAGTTTTATTTTTAATGGAGAGGTTAGGCTCCATTAGTTGTTGGGAAGAGTGGCAACTGGTAAATAAGAAAGAGGCGGCAGTAACAAACACCAACGTAAACTTTTTAACGTTCCTCATAAGCATAAACTTTCTCTGCTTTAGTTAGTTGTTGAACTAATTAAATACTTGCTTTTTCTAAAAGAATCTCTCTGTTATAGTTGCTAATACAGCGTAAGCGGATGTGACAGGGCGTGGAATACTTATCTGCTGATAAGTTCGTCAACAAAGATAAAAGAAAAAAAATGGCGGTCAAGTGTGTGGCGTAAATACTTTATTCACTAATAAGTAGTTGTGGAAGCACTTTAGTAGAGCTTGCGGTGTAGCGGTCAATGAACACGTCGGGAGCCCGGCCCTGCAACGATTGGAGATATAACAACAAAGGCCATATTCAGTAAGAATATGGCCTTTTGTAGCGAGGCTAGGGATCGAACCTAGGACCTTCGGGTTATGAGCCCGACGAGCTACCGCTGCTCTACCTCGCGATGAGGGTGCAAAGATAGGGCGCTGATTTTTATCCTGCAAATCTTTTGAAGTTAATTTCTGTAAAACCGTCTTTATTCATTTTGCAGGCTCTATTTTTACAGCGGTTATGGACGAAAAATTTCAGTCTGGCTTTGCAAACATCTTCGGTGCTCCGAATGCCGGGAAATCTACACTGCTCAACGCTTTGCTTGGTGGACATTTTGTGATCACCTCTCCGAAAGTACAAACCACAAGACACCGTATTCTTGGAATTATAACAGAGCCTCATTATCAAATCGTTTTCTCAGATACGCCTGGTATCATAGAACCAAAGTACAGGCTGCATGAAAAAATGATGCAGCATGTAAAAAGCGCACTTGAAGATGCGGACGTGGCTCTGCTTGTTCATGATATTACTCAGCCGATCGAGGAGATCGAAGCTATTGTTGAGCGACTGAGATTGAAAGTGCCGACAGTGTTGCTGTTAAATAAAGTGGACCTGATAAAGGATAAAAAAGCCCTGGAAGAAACGGTAAGGCAATACAAGGAGAAGTTTGCTAATCTCGAAGTGTTGACGGTATCGGCACAGAAAAAGACGGGGGTAGAAAAAGTGATCCCGCTTCTGCTGCAGCATCTGCCGGAGGCGCCGCCATACTATCCTGAAGACAGCATGTCTGACCGGCCGGTTCGTTTTTTTGTGAGTGAATTGATACGCGAGCAGATATACAACTTATATCAGGAAGAAATCCCTTATCAGACTGCTGTTATTATCCAGGCTTTTGAAGAGAAGACAACGCTCGATGTCATTAAGGCGGAAATTATAGTAGCGCGGGAAACGCAAAAAATCATTCTTCTGGGCAAAGGAGGCAGCAAGATCAAGCAACTGGGCATCAATGCCCGAAAGTCTGTTGAAGAGTTCCTGCAGCGAAAAGTACATCTCGAACTGTTCGTAAAAGTGCGTCCGAAATGGCGGGATAACGATAACTATCTGCGGGAGTATGGATATAATTCATGAGGCCAGCGTCAATATTCAGTCTTTAGATAGCCAATGGTTCTGCGACAGCGTAGAGGCGGTTGATATGCTTCGGCTTGATCTCTTGCACCCTGTTATCTCGGGTAACAAATGGTATAAACTAGAGGAAAATATAAGGTTTGCATTAGAGAAGGGATATGAAACGGTGTTAACTTTCGGCGGCGCCTATTCCAACCATTTAATAGCAACAGCAGCCTCAGCAAAAATGCATGGATTAAATACCATCGGCATCGTCAGAGGCACTTATGCTGGAACAAATCTCACTTCTACTTTGCAAAGCTGTATAGATCATGGAATGCAGCTGGCGTTTTTATCCCGCGAAGATTATGAGCTAAAGACCAACCCTGATTTTCTTACTGACCTTTCAAAGAAATTCAAAAACCCCTTCATCATTCCCGAAGGCGGTGCTAATGCGCAGGGTAGGGAGGGGGCCGCTTCGATTGCACACTTTATACCGACTTACTACAGTCATAGTTGCGTTTCCGTCGGTACAGGAACAACGTTAATAGGGCTAAGAAACGCTTTGCCGGAAATCCAGGCTGTCCTCGGCTTTGCGCCTATGAAGGGAGGAGCCTACCTTGAGCAGGAGGTACAACAATATCTTAACCGGGACAAAA
>DATJDP010000002.1:0-4655 GCA_035497355.1 Flavipsychrobacter sp. | reverse complement strand
AGGGACGAATGCTTGCATCCATTTTTGTTGTGTAGCGGTAGCCCTTTTCCAGGGCTGTAATACGGCCGGCTATAATCTTTTCCCTGTCGTTGCCTCGCAGCGTGTCGGGAATGTCTGCAAGGATTTTGTCAGACACGTTCTCCATTTTCCTGATGAAAGTAACCGTTAGTCCCGGACATGGTATCTCCTCTTTCTGACTCATGGCAAAAAAACCATTTGCAAAGTAATCCTTCTCTTTGCTGCTCAGTCCCTGAACCGTTCCGTAGCCACAATGGTGGTTAGTCAATACGAGTCCTTTTGAAGAAATTATTTCCCCTGTACAGCCCCTGCCAAACAGGACAACCGCATTATTCAACCCTGGCCCGTTTTCATTATACAGCTGCTCCACTGGAATCTCCAATCCTTCTTGTTTCATGTCTGCAGCGCGTTTGGCCAGATTAGGCGGTAGCCACATTCCCTCCTTTGCCTGGAGTGTGAAACCAAGGCCAACTAGCAGGACAAAAAATGCAGTCTTTTTAATAGACTGTCCGGTGAAACGAATAGATGACATACTAAGAATTTGATTGTGAGAAATAAAAATAGTGCTTTGCTATAAAAGTTTTAGCGTAATTGTTATATTAGCCCAATATAAGAGAAATACCTTTTCAGTTTTATGAGAAAATGCCTCGTTTTTGTAGCACTTCTGTTAGTGTCTCAACTGAATGATATCAAGGCTCAGAGTCTGTTCAATACTCCTGATACAATTTGTATTCGCCAACCTGTCACGCTTACCAGCAATGTTACTGCATCCACTTATTATTGGGGTTTTTGCTCAGGTTACCTTTTAAATGCGCCTACAAGTACCAATTATGGAGCAGATACAAATCTGACCTCTCCCTCGGCAATGGAAATTGCCAGGGATGGTGCGAATTACTTTGGCTTTGTAGCTGATTACAATACCAGCAAACTGGTTCGTCTCAGCTTCGGTTCTTCGCTTTCAAATACTCCGGTAGAGAGCGTGATCGGAACACTGAATAACACAATGCCGGTGAACCCCACAAAGCTGTTTCTTACCAAAGATGCAACAGGCAACTGGTTTATGTTTGTAACGGGTGGTGTTGATTCCGCCAGTTCGTCCATTGCAAGAGTAGATTTTGGTTCTTCCCTGTCGAATACTCCGAACAGCGTGAATTTTGGTAATCTTGGCGGTGCGCTTAGCGGCCCGAGAGGAATTTTCGTACAGCAGGAAGGCAGCAGCTATTATGGCTACGTTGTAAATAATTTTAATAACAAGCTCGTTCGCCTTGCGTTTGGTAGCAATATATCATTCACTCCTGTGGCTACAGACCTTGGTAATACGTTCGGCTTTTCCGGAGCAACCGATATGATACCGGTTTTCGATAACAATAGCTGGTATGCCTTCGCTACTAATAATAGCAACAAATCACTTACACGTCTTGATTTCGGTACTTCTATTACCAATACGCCTACCGGCAACTCAATAGCTCTTGGCGGCAACCCGTTAAATAGCCCTTCAAGCCTGAGCTTTGTAAGAGATTGCGGTATAGCACACTTATTTATCACTAATTCCGCTTCCAGTGACCTTGTAAGGGTTGATATGACCTCCATCACCGGTCCTTACGGAGCAACACTTTATCCGGGTGTTGGAGATTTGAACGTGCCAATGAGCATTACACACATCGTTCGTGAGCGCGACAATGTTTATATGTATGTGGCGAATAGTAATGACACGTCCATTTCAAGAATCGAATTTGCGCAATGTAGCAATTCAAGTCTTACTTCATCTTCTGCTACTAATCCTCCTACCTATTCTTACGATGCTGCGGGTATTTATAACGTTTACCTTGCCGTAAATGAAGGTTTGCCTACAATGCAAATCGAATGTCGGCAGATTGTGGTTTTACCAATCCCGCCATTGAACATGAGTCAGGATACGATTGTTTGTCAGGGAGATACCATCAGATTGTCTGTACGGTCTTTGGATGCATTAAGCTTTAACTGGACGCCAGATTATAATATTACCAAACGCGACTCTTTTGACGTTCTCGTATGGCCTGAGTATGGCACTGACTACCGTGTGTTGATGCCTTTTGCGAATGGTTGTGTGGTAGACACAGATGTATATGTGGATGTAAGCAAAAACCACGCTGATGCGGGGCATGACAGAGTGATTGGCGATGGTGCGCAAACGGTGCTCGGTGGTCCAATGACTTCTGAAGGTTCTAACTATACTTATACATGGTTGCCTACACAGTTTATCAGTGATATCTCAATAACTAATCCGGTGGTAAATCCGCCATATGACTATACTTACTACCTCGAAGTAAGGAATACCTTTGGTTGTTACGACATAGACACAGTGGTAGTACGAGTCACCTGCAATGACATTAATCTGCCGAATGCGTTTGTTCCCGGATCTCAAAATCCCGAAAGCAATCACTTTGGTCTGCTGAACCGTCAAATCGTAAAGCTCAATTACTTCCGTGTTTTTGACCGCTGGGGACAACTGGTGTTTGAGACAAATGACGTAACCAAGCGCTGGGATGGTACCCTGAACGGAAAACCGGCACCAATGGGCGTTTATGTATGGGAAGCTGACGGCTTCTGTCTGGAGGGAAGGCGATTTAAACGAAGCGGCAACGTCACCCTAATCCGATGATTAGCAGAGAAAAAAAAGCAACCTATGCCGGCATATATGTTTCAGATGGAGTTGTGTGAAGTAGAAGAAGAGATGACACATGTATTCGCTGAGCAGCGCAGGTGCATTAATAAGCTCTTTAGTGAATCAAGCGTTACCTCCTACTGTGTTGCGCAAAACGGGAAAAGCATTTGGTGTGTTGTAAATGCAGATACTGAGAAGGATGCTATGGAGGTTATAGCAGGCCTTCCTCTACGGAGGTTTTTTACTGACGTGGTTTGTCATCTGCTGCTTTTTTACGACACGGTTCCTCTGGCTACATCAGATATATCTCTTAACTAATAACAAGCTGCTCCGGCAGCTTTTTTTATACATACCCAATAAAAAATTTTCATTGAAATATTTTATCTGCTGATAGGGAAAAAGCGGATACTCAACTTTCATAAACTGTCTTTAAATCGCGAAATTTGCTTTCGATAAACAAAAAAAATAGATTATGAGCAATTTCGTAACAGTAGGAATGAAGTTTCCTGAATTCAACAAGAAAGCAGTGGTGTCTTTGGAAAAAGGTAAAGAATTTAAGAATATCAGTAATAGTGATTTGAGTGGAAAATGGACGGTGATGTTCTGGTGGCCGAAAGACTTCACGTTTGTTTGTCCTACTGAGATTGCAGCCTTCAATAAAAGCTTTTCCGATTTTCAAGACAGAGAGACCATCCTTTTAGGCGCGTCAACAGATAGCGAATATGTACATGCTGCGTGGCGCCGCGATCACAACGATCTGCGTGACCTTCGCTTCCCAATGATCGCCGATACTTCTAAAGACCTTGCAGACGAACTAGGTATCCTTACCGAAGATGAAAAAGTAGCATATCGTGCTACGTTTATTATTGATCCTGAAGGCATCGTTCGCTGGGTGAATGTAAATGACTTGAACGTAGGCCGTAATGTAGATGAAGTGTTGCGTGTTCTGGATGCATTGCAAACTGATGAACTTTGCCCTTGTAACTGGACAAAAGGCGAAGAAACACTTACGCAAAAGCAGGAAAAGGAAGCACAACCAGCATAGTTTAGTTTCAGAAAGTCAGGAAAATCCACTCTCGCAAGGAGTAGATTTTTACTAAATATAACCGTTATTTAAAAGATCATTTTATGGATATTTCTCAAAATGAAACGATCGTCAATTTCTTCAACGATCTCGGTATCAATACCAGCCATACAAGTCATAGTCTTGAACAATTAGTAGCGGCGGACAGTCGCTTTTTGCGGGACACTAAACTCAATGTTTCCTCGGTATTGGGCAGCAGCAATATGAACAAGCAGGAAGCATATCTTCTGGCCTTGTCCGTAGCTGTGAACCAGAAACATGAAGTGCTGACTAAGGCATTCGAAAATCTGGCAAAGAATGAAGGTGCAAGTGACGCAATAATCGCCGAGGCTCATGCATGCACAGGCGTAATGAACATAAATAATGTTTTTTACCGTTTCAGGCATTACATGGACGGTATCGAATACTATGATAAGCAGCCGGCCGGACTCAGAATGAATGTGATGATGAACCCTGCAATGGGGAAAGAGCTTTTTGAATTGATGAGTCTTGTGATCTCCGCCGTAAACGGCTGTGAACGTTGCGTAATCTCTCACGAAAACTCCGTGAAACAACAAGGAGCTTCCGAAGCACGGATTTTCGACGCAATAAGACTTGCCGGAGTTATAAAGAGCCTTTGTGTTATCTTTTAAGAGACAGTCGCTTGGTTGATTTATTGATACGACCCATAAGAATTCGTGGCGATCATAAATGTCGGCGCTCCCTATCGTTAAGTGTCGGTATCAACTTATCAATTAACCAATCGAATATTGCCTGATTTGCGGTCCATTCGTATTGCATTTTACTAAAATCGGCTATTCCTTTCTGAAAAAGGAACATTCCTTAGGGGAAAAGGAACATTAGATACGTCAAAAGGAAGACTGGTTAGGGGAAAAGGAACATTAGATACGTCAAAAGGAAGACTGGTTA
>DATJDP010000001.1:0-2453 GCA_035497355.1 Flavipsychrobacter sp. | reverse complement strand
CCTTTATGGCAGATCAAAGCCGCCGTGTTTGCTGACCGCGTACTCAACAAGGTTTTCCAAAAGAGCCTTTTTGTGGAGGCCCTTAACGTTCGTTTCCTGAAAAAGAAGATTAAGGATTTTCGTCCTGATGCCGTACACAGTCACCTCATCCCTTCAGATGCAACGGTAATGAAGGCAAACAGGGAAACTAAAATTCGCCATATAACGACGGTTCACGGGGATTACATTCAGGCAGTTAAGAAGAACCATCAACGCCGTATTTCTATTATACAAAAACTGATTCCGGCGCTCGATCATATTACCGTGATCTCCGAAGAGCAGATCACTATACTGAAAGAGCGGTTCCCTGAATCCTCACCAAAGCTGAAGAAAATTTATAATGGCTATCCTTTGCCGGAGACACTACCTGCCAGGGAAGAAAGAACACATTTCACGTTTGGGATGATTGCACGCGGTATCCCTGAAAAGGGTTGGAAGCAGGCAATAGAAGCCTTTTCACAAATACAGGGTCATGATTTCCGCTTGCATCTTTATGGGGAAAGCGAGTATCTGGGTAGGCTTAGAACAGAAGTAAAAGATGAGCGCATCGTTTTTGGAGGTTTCACAGACCATCCGCTTGATGTGATCGCGAATATCGACGTTGGTTTATTGCCTACTTACTACGCTTCCGAGAGCCTTCCTACCACCGTCATAGAATACCTCGCAATGGGCAAACCTGTGATTGCCACAAACGTTGGCGAAATAGCCCGGATGTTGGAAACGGATGCCGGCCCTGCGGGGATCGTAATAAGAGAGAACGACTCAGAAAGGCTGACGGCGCGGGTACATGAAGCGATGATGCTGCTGGCCGGTAATGACGACTGCTATCGCAAAGCCGCTGATTGTTGTATAAAAGCTTCTAAGAAATTTTCAATGCAGCAGTGTGTGAATGAATACTTGTCGCTTTATAAACAAAAAAGAGGCGAGCTATGAAAAACGTATTACTGATCGGATCTGAGTTGGGAAAGGGCGGGGCAGAGCGTTCTATTTCTCTGTTGAGCCATTATCTCGAACCTTACTATAACGTTACCCTTTGTTTGCTATCAGGAAAAGACAGAGAGCGCTTTTATAAAACCTGCAGCAATGTGGTATTCGTGGACCCACCTGATGCCCGCAATACGTTGGATAAGATCAAGGGGTGGCAATACCGGCTAAGAAAAATCAAAGAAATAAAGCGCAAGAACGCTATTGATGTCTCTATTAGCTTTCTCGAAGGGCCGGACTATGCTAATGTACTAACCCGCGGACAAGAGAAGGTGGTATTAAGTGTGCGCGGATCGAAGGTCTTCGACAAGGAGATTGCCGGCTTTACAGGATTGCTGCGAAGACGACTACTGATCCCACAACTATACAAACGAGCAGACGAAATCGTCTGTGTTACCGATGCATTGAAAGAAGAGCTGCAAAATCATTTTCATATATCAATAGACAAGCTTCGTACTATCTATAACTTTTATGAGGCCGAACAGATCCGGCTACTTTCTGAAGAAGCGCTGACTGAGCAGGAAAGACAGATATTTTTAAGGCCGGTCATTATCAGTTCGGGTCGGTTGCACATGCAAAAAGAGCATGGGCGGTTACTCGAAGTCTTTGCTGTATTAAAGAAAAAGAAAGACGCCAGGTTGATAATACTGGGCGACGGTGCGCTGAAGAGTGAGTTGCTGCAGCAATGTGCATCTCTAGGCCTGCAGGTCTGCGACTGGCAGGAAACCGGTGCCTATCATGACGCTGATGTGTACTTCATGGGCTTTCAGCAGAATGCTTTTAAATTTTACAAGCACAGCGCTGTCTTTGCATTAAGTTCATCCTGGGAAGGATTTCCGAACGTGCTTGCAGAGGCTTTGATTTGTAATATCCCGGTTGTCACGACCGACTGTTATACCGGTCCGAGAGAGATACTCGACATTCAAAGCCTAAGTCGGATGCCGGTTGATACCCCCGTTCATACAGACGTGGGAACACTTATGCCGCTGTTGCAAAATGCATCAAACGAAACGATATGTATGTGGGCAGGCGAATTAATAAGGCAGATGGAAGCGCCAGCTCCAGTGAAAGACGCATTTGAAAAACTAACGGAACGCTTTACGTTGAAGTCGATGCTCGACCAATGGCGTGAAGTGATTGAAAGTCCGAAAATAAGATGAACATACTGATCCTCGATAATTCTGTTGCCTTCACCGGAGCATTCAAATGTGCTTTGAATGAGGCAAAGCTATTATCAGACCAGCACCGGTTCGTTTTCGTTTTACCAGAGCGATCAAAGGTAATTTCCCTTGTAAAGGAAAATGGATTCTCTGTTTACGCACTCCCTTTAAAGGAGATCAGCCGATCGAAAAAGGCACTCCTGCAATACCCGTTCTTTTTGCTGAGAAATCTGTTTGCGCTAAGAAGGATCGTTAATAAAGAAGCGATTG